>JAOUFJ010000037.1 GCA_029858255.1 candidate division WOR-3 bacterium
CTGTGCAGCGCTCAATTCCTCAACAATCCTTCGTACATTATCCTGAACCTGTCCTTTGGTGACTATCGACTCAACCAGCAGTCTCTTGAGATAGGCATAATCATATATGCAGCCGAGTTCCTTTAACCGTAACGTCTCTTGCTCAATGTCGATATTCTTTTCCTTACCCATCACATAGTGATTCATTTTCAAAACCGCCCGCCCAATACTATGCTCCCGGCCACCCTCATAGGTCAGATCAAGCAACCTCATAATCGACTTCAATGAACTGTCATAATCCCCTAACTCAAAATATAAACAACCAGCTTTAGTGTACGATTCGACTTGGATAGACATATGTGGTTTCTTTACCACCATAAGCTCTAGTGTTTTTTCAAGAAATTTCTTCGCTTCTGTGTTACTATCTTCGGCTGTACTGACTAGAGCTAAACCGACACCATATAGAATGTCTTCTTTGAGTTTAGACTTCTTCGCGAGAAGCGATTTTGAATCTTCTATGTTATTAGTTCGAAGAATAGCCTCTGCTAGACCATAACTGGCCCAGGCATACTCGGAATCAATGTCCAGTATTTCCCTGTATACTACGATGCTTTCTTTGATTCTACCAAGATCCCTGTTGATGAGAGCGTTGTTAGCTAGTGCTGCAAGTTGAACCGATTTGTTATTTGTCCTCTGCACAATGCGCAGGACTTCATCGAATAGTTCTTGCGCTTTTTCATATCTGCCTTGGTTCATGAGCAGTAATCCGTTGTTATGTAATACAGCGCTAAGCCCGTCAATTCGCTTCATTTTCGAGAAAGCATTAATTGCCTCTGTAAACCATTTTTGAGCACGAGTAACATCCTTAAGTTGTTGATAAAAAGCACCGAGTAAGCTGGCGCAAAATGCGTATTGTTTGATAAGCTGATGTTTCTTACAGAAATCTGTTAGTTGTTTGGTTTGTTTGATTCCTTCACGATACTTTCCCGTGTACCATTTCAAGCTTGATATGTAATATAATGTATCTGCTTCAACTTCCTTATTTCCTATATTATGAGCTAAGTTAAGCGATTTCTTCAATATCAGCAACGCTTCATCAAATCTTGACATGTTTACAAGAACGTAGCCCATTTGGTTGGCGAGCTCTATGTACACGCGGGATTTCATTTCTGTCATAGTCAGGGCTTTCCCTAGATTATTAGTTGCTCTATCGTAGTTACCCATTGCCGAATAGATTTTTCCAAGACCACCATATGCTTTAGCAAGAATGGATGGAACATTTGTTTCCAGCGCACTTTCATAAAAAGCAACCGCATCGTCTGTGTTCCCCATTATTTGCGAAAGTTCAGCAGCCTTTGTTATATACATGAAGTAAGCATTGTCCATGTTAGGGCGTGTATGTGTGAGGATTTTCTTGTAATGTGCAAGCGCAGCACCATAATCATGCATAGCCTCAGCTTTGCATGCTGCGATTCGATAATACTTAAGTGCTTCTTTGGAGTTGGCTAAGATCTCATTTAATTCGGCCAAGATACAGGTGTATTCAATATTCTCTGACTCGACGCTATCCAGTGTTCTTAAGATGAGCTCCGAAAGAGATTTTCGTTCGCTTTCATTCGTAAGTTTCCACACAACTTTCGAAATTGTTCTGTTGGCTATTGCGAGAGACTTTTGCTTTCCTGGATTTTCATCCCTAATCAGATTTAGGTTCTTTATTCTTTCTATATATTCACGTATACTTACGCCCATGATTTTGTTAATGATCTTTTGTTTAATCGGATGCCCGGTGATGCACAATATCTTGAGTATTTCGATTTCGTGCGTACTAAGCCTTTCGAGACGTGACGCCACTGATTCCTCAACGCTGCGCGGTAAGGTCAATTTCTGTAGTTTTTTGGTCGTTACTCGCCAGTAATTGTTGTCGTAGAATATGATATGATTGTCGAATAGAGTCCGCAATATTTCGGCTATCAAGGAAGGGTTTCCTCCACTTTCTTTATGGAGCCACTGCGAAAAATCGGTAGAGAGCGTGTGCGTGTTAAGTTTCGCAATTGATACTGAGCCAGAAAAAGTGTGCGTAAGCATGCGCCCGATATCACTCACTGTCCAATTACCTAATTTTATGGTTTCAAAACCAAGGTTGTCGATTTTGTTGTTAGCTCTTGAGGTTCCGATAATTCTTACACTGGAATTCCTTACGCCATGTCCTATATAGCGAAAGAGATTAATCTCGAAATCAGATAAATTGTCGATGTCGTCGATTAGTAAGAGTATTCGCCTGTTATTCGAAGCAAGGGTCAAATGGTCAGTAATATTTTCAAATATCTGAAATTTGTGTTCTGCTTGCCAGCTCTTCTCTTCCGGGTCGCCAAGGAATGCGTTGAGAGATTTGAGTAAGCTTCTGTTCTCCTGCGGTGTAAAATACATAGTTCGAAATCCTTTCTGCAAATAGTTGAATCTAATTTCCTGTAGCCACCTTGTTTTGCCAGATCCGTAGTCTCCATATAAAATAATTGTTGGTGTGCCACTGTGAAGTAACCAATCACAGATGCTACTAGGATGCTTAATGAATGCCGGGTTCGGTAGAGATACGTGGTATGCTCGGCAGTCAAACTTTTTTTGGATATCGAATTTCTTAAACGATTCGTACAGAGTGTGAATACTTGGTCTTAAGGTTGGCTCCTTAGAGACAAGTCTTTTCATTACACTTATGATTTCTTTTGGTGTATGTTCTATTGCTATGGACTTGTTTGAAAATCTTTTTCCGGAAAGAGTTTCGTATAAAACTACTCCGAAAGAGTAAAGGTCACTTCGCTGGTCGATTGAAATATCCCTGAGCGACTCGGGCGATACATACCCCAATGTTCCTCCTCTGTCAAAATTCTCTCCGACTATGTTTGTGAATCCAAAGTCAATAAGCACAGTGCGATGCAATTTTGCATCGTGAAGTATATGCTCTGGCTTCAGGTCGCTGTGTATGAATCCTCTACTTCGCAGAGTTTTGAGAGCGCTGATTACTTGAAGCATGGCAACTGCGAAATCAGAGGTAAATTCCTTGAAGTGTTTGTTGATTGGCTCACCGTCGATATATTCGAGAGTGAAATATAGTCGTCCATCATCGTTAAGATCACAGTCAAATACTTTGACAATATTCGGGTGGTTAACGTTATTCAGTGTTGAATACTCATGTACAATGAGTTTGTTATAGAGAGGATCGTCGCTTCGAGATATTTTTAATGCAACGATTTGACCATTGTCGTACTTGACTTTGTATACTTGGGCGTAGTTGGTTTCGGCGATTTTTTTTATAATTGTGTACTTTCCACCTATAGTTTTACGTTTCGGCATACTCACATCCTTACATTTCAGTGTAGTCGATATCATTGCAATGTCAATGTTGACCTATTTCGGATTTTGACAATTTGTGAATTTGCCAATTGGCAAATTCGTAAATTGTTGTTTGCCCGGGATTGTTATAGTTATAGCTTACCCTCGACCCGTGCCGTCCTCCAGTGGAAATTAAGGACGGCAGGGGCGCGATTCTAGACGTTCTCAAAAGTTAACACACAATCGTGCAAAATTATACAGCAGAAAAATTGCTATGATATTTCGAGCAATAATTCTACTAAAAGTTAACAAAATATAGCAGGTTGGGTTTTTGTTATACTCGCGGGAGGATCTGCCACAGGTTGGATTCGAATATGATTTATACGGGGGGAGAAAAGGATATAGAGAACGTGGAATAAGAATAGGTAGGTTGACAGTCGTGTTGGTTTACGTATTATTTTGCAGCAGCTGGATAGAATATGCATTGATATAGTATATCTGACGACTCGGTAGAAGGGAGGAAAGATGAATAAATACATAATTGTCATTATTGTATTCTTTTGTTGTATATATTCCTGTGTAAAATCGGAAGATTACGTAGTATACGCACGTAATATGAGTAGTGTCAGCGGTGCTATCTTGAAATTCGGACATTACAATGGAGTTTGGGTGCATGAAGACATCTACCTTCCTCAATGTCCACTCAGTGGTGTGCCAGTCGAAGTGCAGTCAGCATTAATTTATAGAGGAGGGGGTGAAATGCGTTGGGAAGTTGTAAAAGAAGTAGGTGACACCACGATTGGTTCTGGCACATTAACCATGGCCAGTGATCTATGGCTAGAGGTTAATGAAACAAACGGTGATTGGACCTGCACGTGGTCTGATGATGGTTGGTAGTAAAAACACTGTTGTAAACTAGATATGCTGTATAAGGATGAATAATGAAAAAGTATATAGCACTTGCATTGTTATTATCCTTTGCTTGTCTTCTCTATGCACAGTCAGATGTCACGCAACATAACAGCAATAATAAAGCTAATTCGGGAGGTGAAGACACTGACGACCAAGAGGAACGTTGTGAAGCTGACCAGTTAAGTTTGCTAAGGCGACCATCGTACACTAAGGTTGAGATGCGTTGGGGGATGTCTAGTCAGCCGCGGTTTGTTGAATCAGGAGTTGACACTACAAAAGAACCTACTGACGAAAAAGATGACAAAACCAGCACAAGATTCAATTGGAAGGGTTGCTGCATCGCCGGTGGATTCGCAGTCGGTTTGCTAGTGCTTGTTTTCGTTGCATCAATGGGGCAGTGGCTTAGTACTCTTTAACGAATGGGAGTGATTGGAAACAGCCATAAATTTTCATTGCAGTTTGAAAATGGAAATGAGAAGGAATGCATAGCAATTCTCCAGTGACTATACAAAAGAAGCAAGAAAGTATATATACCAAAGCACCGTAAGTAAGGAGGAAAACATGAGTACAAAAGGAAAGTTGTGTGCAGTAATTTTCATCGTACTTGCCCTTGTTTCATGCCAAACAAATATTGAGCAAGAAGACAATGCCCTGTTTAGAATTGTAGTTGATGGGAAACACGGATACATAGACAGAACAGGCAAAGTCGTTATAGAACCACAATTTGCCTGGGCTGGATTGCGATTTAGTGAGGGGTTAGCGGTTGTTAATGTGGGTGGAACAACTGGTAAACATGGGCCTGTTGAAGGTGGAAAATGGGGATATATTGACCGTAAAGGACAGTTTGCTATCAAACCGCTATTTGATTATGCGGGGGATTTCAGAGAAGGCTTTGGTCGTATCCAACTCGATGGTAGGTCGGGATACGTTGACAAAAAAGGTGAGATTGTCATTGAGCCTAAATTTAAGTATGCGGGGGATTTCCACGAAGGGTTGGCATTGGTAGTAATTGGTGAGAACTTTGGTTTCATTGATACCACTGGGAATTACGCGATCGAACCCCAGTTTGAATACAGTATTGTTCCCCAGTTTAAATGCGGTATCCTTTTCCCAAATCATAGCGATTTTTCAGAAGGTCTGGCACGTGTGAAGGTTGGGGATAAATTCGGCTTTATCGACAAGAGTGGCAGATTTGTCATTGACCCGATTTTTGACTGTGCATTCAAATTTTCTGAAGGTCTTGCCTGGGTGACGGTTGATGGTAAGACAGGCTATATAGATAAGGAAGGGGAATACGTCATTGCACCGCAGTCCAGACATAGTGGACCATTCAGAGAAGGGTTGGCCTTGGTGTGCATTGGTAACCAGGTAGGTTATATAGACGAACAGGGCGACAGTGTGATAGTGTCTGACCGTTCGAGGCTTAAAGGAATTCTGCGTGGAGGAGGACGAACATTCTTTATCCCAGCCAAGTGCGGTTATATGAACAAGAAAGGCGAAATTGTGATAGAACCTCAATTTGGTGAAGCACGTTATTTTCACGAAGGTTTGGCTGTGTGTCAAAGGATACAGGACAATCCATCGGGTAGATTCTCTGGGTTGGGTTATATAGACAGGAATGGCGTATTCGTGATAGAACCAGTATATCGTGAAGCAGAACCATTTCACAACGGATTGGCCATAGTTGAAATGGTAGATTCATTGGGAGAGAACACTGAATTCTATGCTTATATAGACAAAGAGGGGAGAATTATCTGGAAATCTACATTTCGACAAAATTTGGAGGGTCGTGTTGAACTCTAAATGATGGCTGTGCCTTTACAATTTCGGCACTTGCGTAAAAGCAGGAGGTGATGAGTGAAATGTTTAGTCAACAAGGGTATAGTTATTGCAATACTTACGACAATTCTATTTGGTTTTGCTGAAGGAATTAGCTTCGGAGTAAAGGCAGGAATGAATATTGCCAATGAGAATATCGAGGGTCTACAATCAAGGATTGGTTTCTGTGCTGGAGGCTTCGCTTGCGTCGAAATAGGTGACATAATTGTTATTCAACCAGAAGCCCTGTATGCACAGAAAGGAGCAAAATGGGAAAGGTTGATTGAGCCCCCTGGAATAACAACATTAGAGTTAGACTATGTAGATATTCCCCTTTTGGTTAGATTCATATTACCAGATAAGGGTGTGGTCAAACCTAATTTATTTGTTGGCCCCTACGTTGCCATAAATGTCAACACAGCATATAGGATGGAAGTTTACGGGACATCGGAGGTACTAGATTTGGACGAATATTACAAAGACACTGACTTCGGCGTGGTGTTGGGTGGTGGAATTGACTTCTTGCTTAAGAAAGGAAAAATAGTTTTGGATGGACGATACGCTTTAGGATTGACAACAATATCAGAACTTCGTCTTGATGAAAAGAATAGGGTCATTTCTTTTATGCTTGGCTATTCGTTTTGAGGAGCATACTGATCTAACAAAGTCGGCATGGTTGTAAAGAATAACTGAGTGAGTTACTGAATGATTGATAGTATTATGACTTTATACATCGGAAACACAAATGTCTATAGATAGTAAAACTTTCGACCGATGGGCCAAAAACTATGATGCTGACATCAAGAAGGCAGAAGCCAATGGTAACTGGATGTATGAAAATTACACAGCGGTCTTAAAAAAAGTTGTTGAGATAATAGAGAAGAAATGGCCAAATAAAGGCATCAAACTTGTTGATATAGGTGCAGGAACTGGTAATCTAACGCAACTTTTCCAATCAAATGGATATCAAATAACCGGTATCGAGCCGTCGGATAAAATGATCTCCCTATTTAAAAGTAAGCTTCCTTCCGTAGAAATACGCAAGGGACATTTTTGCGATATTCCATTACCTGACAACTCAATTGATGCCATCGTATCTGCGTATGCCTGGCATCATCTGACACCAAGAGAGAAAGAGCAGTCTATCAGTGAGATGGCGCGTGTGTGTAAGGAGATCAGCTCAATAGTTATTGCTGACCTCATGTTTTCTGATAATACAACCAGAATGAGGATTCTGCATAACTTAACGATAAGTAATCACTTGAGTATTGTAGAAGCAATTGAAGATGAATACTATGCTGATATCAACCATGTGTCGAAATTCTACAGGCGTTTGGCATATGATGTTAGCACCACGCAGATGACTGACTTTGTATGGATTATTCACGCATACAGATCAATCTGAGAAAATCAAGCACATGCTGTACAAATTGAAGTGCAGAAAGGTGAATGGCACACGACCCGGCCGCCCTCCAATGTAGAATGAGGGCGGCCCAATGCGATTCTAGACGTTCTCAAAAGTAAACACACAATAGCACAATAATTGCTGTGATATTTCGAGCAATAACCCCCGTGAAAGTTGCCACAACATAGCAGCTTGAATTCCGAGGTCATGATATGTCTGTCAGCTGAAAATTTCAGATAGTCAACCTCCCTCCCCCTAAGGTTTGGGAAAATTCATCTGGCTTCTTGCGAATTTCAGCTAGTTGTATGATTTCCTTTTCTATTTTACTCATTTTACCACTTCAACAACCTGACAATTATTTCAGATTGTGAACGGTACCTGAGCCTCAAATTTTGGGGCGTATTTGCCAACCCAAAAGTAATTAGGAGTTTGATCAGGCGGCATTGGTTTTACGATTGCTTTATGGAATGACCGGTAATTCCTCTTAAAATTTCCATTATTCCACACTCGGAGTAAGGTTGCTGTGAAAAGACCGTTGAATACTCCGTCCGAGGAATATTGATTGTCCTGACACCCAGAAATCAACAATACCGATGCATTGATACGACGACGCATCTCTTTCAATTTAATGTTCTTTTGAATTTCATCATAAAATTCTCGGTTTTGACGATAGGTACGAAGAGCGATATCTGGTGGCATACATCTGTATTTAACGTCTTGAGAGTCTACACCCGAGGACCGGACAGCCATAGTCCCATGATAGTACGCTGCTTTGATAACAGTACCGCTATGGCAACTATCGGAAAAGACAAGAATGCGGACTCCTTCTGCAAATTCACCAAACATTCTGTAGATCTCATCATCAATAAGTTCACCATCATAAAGACACCATGTTTCATCTTGGTAATCATCTTCTTCATTGTTGAGGTCGGGAACTTGACCACCGTGTCCAGAATAAGATAACATGAAAATATCACCAGACACCAGCGATTTGGATGCTGCTGAGATTTCACTAATCACATTTGACCGAGTAGCCTCCTTTGTTAGCAACTTCTTTGTTGTAAAATTCCTGGATTTTACAATATCTTCCATATCGTGTGCATCCGCTTCACAGGCATTCAAATCACCTGACCATCCACCATAATGCTGCGGCTCAACTGAATTGAGCCCTATTGTTAACGCTAGCCCTTTTGGCATGATTAGCTCCTTTCTACTACATATGATTATTTGCTTACCTTAATTTTGTACGTGGGTCATAAATATATAAACTCCACGCTACATAAATTAGAAAAATGTGTAGAACGTTGCTCCAGAGATAAGAGAATAATGCTATTTCGATTCTGGCGTTGAGGGGACGGGGGTTGACATTTTGACATCCGTAACATAGGTATTACTGATCTGAGATCATCAAAATCCACAACCGACGTAATGATATGACTGGCGGAAGAGAACATCAAAAAGTCAACCTCCGTCCCCGTAAGGCAACTATGGTTTTATCGAATCGGGCGATGGAATTTCTACATTCCTTCCATTCGTCGCATATGTATTCATATTTTTCTTTTTTCTTACCTGTCATCTCGGTAGCCCTCCCATTGGACTATCTTCATTATAGCCGAATACAATTAGTCATTATTGATCTGGATAATACCCCCTGTGGCGTACTATTATCCCGGCACCGTGTATTGGACCCAAAGCCTGTCCGCGCTGTGATCCCAGGCCAATTGCTTGCTGAATGCTTTCCACTCTTTCTTTGTGGCTTCAGTCGGCTTCTTGGGCAGCTTTGTCTTAATCGGAATGTCATCTGTACGCATTACTCTGCCGCGGGCTTTCTCCTTGAGTCTATCAAGAAGATGTTCGGCTGGATGCTCCCATCCCATTCTCTCCTTTGCCCATTTTTGATCCACGGGTATCATTGCAACCAGTTCAGGGCTATCCATTGTCTCAAGACCCTTCACACTTAGAGTGGCATTTCGACTACCGTGGTGACCGACCTTATAGAGTACAGTACGGCGGATTAGATCTTCACCTTTTAATGTCTCGCCGTCCTGGTCTTCACTTGGACAGGGTACTTCTAGCCAGGTAAGCCAGTTTCCAACTTGGGCATCAGCAGCAAATAGCAGAACCTTGCGCGGCTCGGTTTCTGTCAGCTCGATGGCCAGCACAAGGCTGGTGTTGTTTGTTCTGGTATGAATACTCAAGGCGAGTTGCTCAACCGTATCCAGCCAGGCAGTATCGATGCGTCGCCATTCTTGCCCATGCCCCTTTCGATTCAAAAAGCCATAGTGCTTCTGGAAGAATTGTCCGTAATCTGTGCGTTTGTGTTTTGGTTTTCTAACAAGATCAAGTGTTATCTCAAGCATCTCGTCAAATGGATGACTTCGATTGAAGAGCTGTTCGTCTTCGTCCTCAAGCGAATCGATTCCAGTAGCCGCAAGCGCTGCGACGGCGAATGCAGAATATTCATCAATGTCTGTTAGCTCTGGGTACAACTCACTTTTTTTCTGCAATTTCTTGATCATTTCGACGTCTTTTGGCGGACCGAGTACGTAGATTCTGATCCCAGGAACGCCAGGTAACCTGAGTGGTTCCATGCCTGGTTGAAGGTAGTCCTCAGTCCTGACTGGTGGGTTCTTGCTCTGTTCGCGCAGGAACTTCAGCTGAGCGGCATTGCCGCCCGTGCTGGATGCCAGCATATTCGGGGATTCATAATCTGACATCCTCTGGAGCATTGCGGCCAATGGTTCGTTCGCCATTGCGAGTCGGTTGACAACCGAGGTGAGTGCGCGCATCCTGAGGCCAAATTGCCGCTTTAATTCCTTAGCGACGGGGTCAGCGGAATCCTCAGTCCATGCTAACCAAAGGTCGTCTATCTCAATTTTTTTGAAGATCTCTCTTGCATACTTGAATCCATACAAGTGGTCGGTGTGTTCATGTGTTATAGCTACAGTATGAAGATGATATCCGGTCGCTTTAGCGATGTCATTCGCGACTTTCTGCATTCTCTGCGCGTTCTCGGGGTAGAAATGGTGCACGCCGCAGTCAATGAGCATGTAGTGCGCATTACCGTCCTGCGCGCGGAACGCAAGAAGTAAACAATCCCCGAATCCGGGGTTGTACATGCGAACCGTAACACCCGATGGCGGTGCTTGCATTGCTGGTTTGGGTGTGTGGCTATGGGGAGACATTATACCACCTCCTCTGGCACGGGATACCGGTGGAGAAGTGCAAAAGGCTCGACTGTCATCTCCCCGGTTATGCCTTTCTGTGGCGAGGTTATATTGTGGAAGTAAATCCTGCACGGATTGCCGAAATAAACGGTTCGGTCTGAAGGTTCCGTATCCCGCGTGAGAAATTCGCGCATGCGGTCCAATCGGTTCTTGCTTCCAATTCTTTTGTAGATACAGTACCGCACCTCCGCAGACATTAGATCTACTATGAGGGTACATCCGCCGCGGAAGATAAAATCTGGCTTAGGTGGTTTGATCTTGCCACGATCTGCTTTATCTTGAATATCCGGGTCATAATAACCGCGACGGCGCTGGGTCATCTCGATGACTAAATTTGTGATAGCTTCACCATCTGGGCCGATGCGGCGGGCAGGCCGTACAGAGTGAATCTCAAGGGTGGGCACGCCCTTATCGTCCCTATAGAAAGCTTCTGGTGCATTCTTGTTCAGCACAATACGGGCGACCTTGGCAGCCTTGCGGGCACTGGCATTGGTGCACCACTGCTGTAGCAGCCTCCTGCTACGTTGCGTTTGCTCGAAAACCTTCCTACGGTCTGTTGTTAGTGTCCATTCGGGAACTAACTCGCGCATTCTATCAGAACCGCTGAACACCTGTCGGAATGCTTTCTTTTCATTTTCATCCGGCTTATGCCACAAAAGGTTTTCCTCGGATAGATTTCGGACATCGCGGGGGAAAATACCTCGTCGTCGGAATGCCTCGGTGATAGCAAGCCGATAGTTGTGTCGATCATCCGTTACTAAATCGGCGTCGGCCGTAATCAGGGCGCGTAAATAATCACCGAAATCAACATCAACGGGCGGGCAGTAATCAAGGGCTCGTATACATATATTGAGCATGTGGCGAGCTGTCTTAGCTGCTTCTTGAGCTAATCGTTCTACAAGATCAGGATGAAGGTCGCATTGTGGCAGCGACGTATTGTGTCCACTGATACGTAAGAGATCAGCGATTCGCCTTTTATAGATAGTCAAGAAAGCTTCGAATACAGCAGCAACAAGTATGGCACCGCGGTTGTGCGGCTCGGTGGTGTGCAGGATCTTTTCCGGGTCTGGTCTTTCCGGAACCCATTCTTGTTTTGTTTTGTCAAAATGGCCGATTGCGCTGCGTAGTGCGCCGTAACGCTCGATGGCCTGGCCAAACTGGTAGGCCAGTCCGCCTAAGAGATTTTGTTTCTCCAGATCGCCGTGTGTAAGGGCGATCTGGTGGCGCAATACTTCCGGGTACGTGAAGTGCTGGAACAGGGCAACGATGTCGGCAAAAGCTTCATGAAGAGCCCAGACGTCTACATTGGTGGGTTCTATGAACCGCCTGTGCAGGCCATCGAGTAATGCATGAGTAGTTTCGTGGGCGACGATATCATGGGAAAGGCATGTAAAAACAGTCTCGCCAGGCATATTCTCTCCCGGCGTGGTAGACGAAGCCGGGAAGTAACCGAAGAGCAATGCTTTTTTGGCGGGACTGTAGTAGGCGTTGGCCTCGCGTAGAGCGTGGGGGTAGATACGTAACAGCTCCACAAAATCATACTTCAGTCCGTCTTTGATTTTGATATAGCGAGGTGACCACAGAGCGCGACGTCCAAGGGCTCGTTCGAAATGGTCGATCGTGGTGCGAGCGACGGCATAGACCATCTGTTGATGAAAATGGGGATTACCTTCCGAGGGTGGGAAACCGTCTTGTGCAAGCAGATGCTTGTCGTTTAGATCCACCGGAGCATAGAAAACCTGGGTTGCTGGATCGTAATCGACTACTTCAAGGTAACTATCTGAAGGCCCCGGCTCTAAATTCTTATCCCATGGAAGTTTGATGGTCACCTCATTGATGTCATGGGTTTCAATGTTACGGCTGAGGATGGGATCAAAGGCGAAAGCACGCAGGCGCCTTTTTAGCGGAGGCGCTACCTTATTCCTGTTCAAGATTGGTTTCATTGTCTGCCTCCTATCTCTACTTAATACAATACATTTTGGGAACAAGCAGGCATCCATGTTCCACATTATCAGTCAAAACAAGATACTGGTCCGCTACATAAGGATAGCTGGGATAAGTTGTTAAGTTCGCCCCATAGCTGATCTATGTTGACAACTTCCCCAGCTAAGCTGTTGATTCCGGATCCTCCAATTTTTTCAGGGACATCAATAGATATACAATCAGCACAAACATACTTCCGACTATGATGTCCGATAGAATAGCGCGGCAATACGACACATGATAACGAGCATAGTGCTTTTCCTCGAGGCCCATTGTTGTAGCATATGCACTTTGTGCAAGCGTTTCTTGTATATCGGTTGATTGCCGCGCCAAATCGACATTAAGCACCATGTTGATAGCTGCAATGATTCCCACTGTTATAATCGCGACCATTCGAGCTCTATGTTTACGGCTCAGGAATAAGCGCGCATTTTTTGACGAAAGTATCCATCCGAGTACAATGATGAGAAAACCTACCGTTCCCCAGACGTTACTTGTCCATGCCTCATAGTTATCTTTGGAAGCAGTATGAAGCAGTTTGAAAGTCGATTCTGCATGAACTGTATCTATTTGCTGTGTTGACGCTGCAATCGCTGGCTCGACCCCGCTTGCCATAGCCAGAGACGAAAAAATCGTCAATTTTATGACCGCGACAACCGTTATGCACAGCATTATACGCAAGTTGTTGTTTTTTCTAATTATCATGCGTTCGCGGACTTTTACGGCGTACGCTAAAACGCCGCAATCGATTTGAAACAGTTCTAATTCGCATTGTGTCTCCTGCTAAAGGTGTATTTGCACAAGACCAGAATACAGTCTTTCATTCTTAATGATTCAAGACAGATTGGATAAGAATCAGCGAAATAGCACACCTAGTTGCCATGTGAGAAACTGAGTTGGGTCGTCAGTGAATATGTGGTGATAGTCTAGTCCAAATTCCAGGCTAAATGGAGCGTTGAGGGGTATTTGCCAACCAGCACCAATATTCAGTCCGATTTCATTGTTTCCCGTTTTGGGCAGGTAATAACCGCATCCAGCCTGGACATAATATCTCAAGGGTGTACCTGATGGACTCGGAAAGAGAGCCTTGCAGTTCAGTGAGACGTTATTCCAGCGTGGGTGTTCCACGTTCAGGTAACTTTCCGCAGTGAATTGATTAATTCCGAACATGAGCATCAATCGTAAGTATGTTGTGAATGAATAGTCGAGGTTGAGACGTGCATGAATATTTGCGTCAGCCAATGAATCAAGATCCCGGAGTGGATGGGTCGATCCGACATGAAAACTGATGTGTGGCCCACGAAGATAGGATACTTCAACCTTGGGATTATCTGCTTGGGCTGCTGCAGTACTGAAAAACACCAGCATTAGTACCACCCACAGCTTTAGCCAATACAATGCCTTCATATGACCTCCTCCTGTAAGGTATATACTTCAGCTTATTGATTGCCACGTATACTCATTAATCGTGGTTCTCGGAAAATTCCTCTGGGGAATTCTGGGCAACGGTGCGCCAGCAATTACTCGTCCGCCCTTCCCAGGTTCTCCCTGATAATAACTAGCTGAATTCATGATATAACAGATATCAATTCTAACTGTGACGTACTACCTACCTTCACTTACCTTCCCCGCACTGCATTGGATGTTCTTCAAGAACACATATTCTTTACACCGCACAGCAAGGGTGGTTTTAGCAAGCTCCTGAACTTAAACCCAGCCAAAGATCACCCGAGCTACTGTGAAGATTCGACTCCTGCTGCACCGGACGTTAACACTGGCTTTATTAATATCTCACAAGGTAGTCTATGCCTCCGATTACCTCTCCATCAAGCTCTTCGGCGATTCTGATCGTGAATCTACCTCTTGGCCCCACATTCTGAGGTACTGTAATCTTGAGACCTACCCTCTCCTTTTTAGAGCATTTGAACTGAGGAATTGATACAGTAATGAGTTTCTCTTTTGTGAGGGATCTAGCAACGACTCGCCACTCTTCTTTTCCAGGAATGATTCCCAAACATCCTCCTCTTTTATCTAGCATGATGTGCTCGTCCTCGATTTTCTTTATGATTTCTACCGTGCGGGGAATTCGAAGCTCTACGGTTACACCCACGGGTGCATCAATGAACGTGATTTTCATGCTCCGTCTTCCTCTAACCCTGAGAACGTTAATGACGAAGTCGCTCTGAAACTCCGGAAGGGCAGTCGATCCAATGATGGTAACATTCTTCTGGGCTACATTATTGTCATACCGTGGCGAGTGGATAGAGATAGGATCCGCGTAGCATTCCGCTGTTGCCATCACGCACCGGTGACCAATCGCTGTGCCAGTAGGTGTCCACGGAATATACGGTGTAATAGCCTCTCCTCCGGCCGGTATTGATGGGATAGTCACTAAACCGACATAGTTCCAGTCAGATGGCCAGGGTATCCCGCCAGCTGGATCGGCCCAATAGAATTTAACCGTTACCTTATAGGCATCTTCGCATCCTGGGTTACGTACACGGATGTAGACACGGTTCGTCTGATTATACTTGGGATTCTCATGGGTAATAAAAGGAGAAGGAGTTTGCCATGGGCCATCAGGTGCGTCAATGGCTATATCTGGTGAGGTCCACCAGGGGGAGGATACAGGTGTGCTGGCATCATCGCCGCCGCTAGTTTTGATCCACAGATCATGCTTAATGCGGAGCAATGTGGATGGATCACCCAGAAGATTCAATGCATAGTAAATCCAACGATGATAATCAGACGACGATCCACTAAACTCCTCTTTCGAATCTTGTAGGGCGTGGCCGACACGGGCGATGTTTTCATCTATTAAGGCGTCGTAGAATTCCAACTCAAAATCATGAGACGGACCACTG
>JAOUFJ010000038.1 GCA_029858255.1 candidate division WOR-3 bacterium
TGTGTTGGTGCAGTTCTTATCGCCGATTTATTGAGCAAAAGAGAAAGAAGACAGATACTTCGAGAATTATCTGATACTATCAGGGGTGACGTGAATAGAATTCTGAGCCTTCTTTTGCGTAGGAAAAAATAACGAGCCACCGAATTCTTGGAAGTGATGCAAATTAATATTCTGGAATATCTTAAATTACTAAGAAAATATCGTAGGTTGTTGGTATATAATATGGCTTTTATATTGGTCACCGCAGTTATTTTGGCCCTCATATGGCCCAAAGAATACAAGGCGATTACGAGATTTGCTCCGGCTTTCTATGTACAGACACCATTTTCTGAACTCCGTTCGGCCGGAGTGCCTGATCTGTCAGCACTGATTACTGGGGGCGTTCTTATCTCCGACGTTTACGTTGGCATAATGAAATCAAGAACTGTGATGGAAGATGTTATAGTGAAATGCAATTTGTTGCGCGTGTTTCGCCGAAAATTAATGGAGGATGCGATTGATGATTTGAAAAGGAATAGTTCTCTAGACATTGGATTAGAGGAAATCATAACGCTTACGGTATTCATGCCTGACCCCAAATTGGCGGCACACGTTGCGAATACATGGGTCAATTCGCTTGATTCATTGAATCAATGGGTTACCAAACTTCAAGGTTCAAGAGAATCGGCTTTCATAAGTTCACGCTTGGACGATATGAGAAAAAAATCAGACAGCCTTCGAGATTCTCTATCGTCATTTGAGAGTCGCTATAGGATTTTTTCGCTGGATGATGAAATGAGAGCCACTGTAGAAGTATATGCTAATTTGGCTCGGCAATTAATGCAGAAGGAAGTCGAGTTGTCGAAATGGGAGAGGTTTGCAGAAGGCGCGCCGATCCGGAGATCCATCGAGACGGAAATTGAGAGCATAAGGAAGAAACTGTCAGACCTTGAGACAAACTGGCACTCTAGCATTGTTACTAAAGTTCCCATTTCAAGACTGCCACTCCTTCAGTATGAGCACACAAACCTCCTACGTACTAAGAGGACACTTGATTCTTTAAGTAGCTATCTGCTGTTGGAATATGAAATCGCACGATTGAAATCGTCAGTAAATACTCCAACTGTCTATGTGATTGATGAAGCTATTCCACCCGAAAAGAGGATATGGCCATCGCGCGTGAAGATTGTATTGTTATCATTTTTGTTTGGATTGTTCTTTAATATGGTATTGGTATTGGCTGTCGAAAATGTCAAAATAAAGTGGAAATTGTAGAAAAAAGTCTTAAGAACCCATATTATTGGTTTTATCTATCTTTGATGCTATTATGCGTTCTGGCTTTTTGTCATTATCATCTTGAGATAGCGGCGAAGATTTTCCTAACAATCTCATTAATCTTAGTGCTCACGTTCACTTTTGATTTCCCTCGAGCGCTTGTTTTCGCCACAATTTTTGCAAGCATTTTGGCGTACGTCATTGTTGATGAGCGCATACTGTTGGGCTATTCCTTCCGAGTCGGGTTCGCGGACCTTATTGTGTTGCTTCAGATATGTATGTTTTTAATATATAGATCTGTCAATCCCGAGAAACCCGGGGCAAAGGACGTTTTTGTGGTGCCGATGGTTCTTTTCTTGATTGGGGTCGCGCTTTCATTCTCAGTTGCGACTGACAGGAGCGTATCTTTCTACTACTTCTGTCTCTTGTTGTCTGGGTATTTGTTCTACCGATTCATCATTCTTGTCTTCAATACCGAACAAGATATTAAGTTGCTAGCATTCGGAAGCATTGCGGCACTTGTTTTTGTAATAGTCAGAGCATTTGTTCTGATACCCGCAACGGCACAGGCGAGAGCGGGGATATTCCTTGCAAACCGAACAGGTTTTGTTTTTTCAGGACCCAACGGTCTTGCTGGAATTCTTGTTCTATTATTACCTTTTACTTTCATCGTTTTCCATTATCGAAATCTTGCACTAAAGATACTGATGGCAGTGGTATTTATATTAGGTACATATTTGTTGATGAGAACGTATTCAAGGAATGGATATATTTCTTTCATCGTGAGTATGTTGGTTATGACTGCAATGTTGGTAAGAATCAAGGGTAAATTCGTATTTGTTGCTCTCTTCGTGATAGGTGTTCCGATGATGCTCATTGGCGCAACATTCATAATGCGTTTGTTCAGCGTTACAATGTTCCAATTAGACCCTAGCGCTCTTTTGAGATTAATCATGTGGAAATCGGCCCTAAACGCATTTGGTTCATTTCCGATTACGGGCGTTGGACTAGGTAATTTCTACTATGCTACGCGGATAGTCAAGATAGGTTTTTGCCACAATTTTTATCTCAATACGCTCGCTGAAACTGGGATACTGGGTGGTTTGTCGTTAGTTGTCCTGCTTATAATGGTATTCTATAAACTATCTCGTGCATATCGACAACTCAACGATGGGTTTATTAAGCATCTCAGTGTTTGCTTGATTGGATCCTGGACATCTTTTTCCTTAAACCATATATTTGACCAGGTTTGCTTTTTTATTGACCGTACTGCAGAGATGAAGTTCTTTTGGTTCCTTTTGGGAACAACCTGTGTCTTTCTAATGTACGTTCGTAGACTGCAAAGTGAAGCGTTAAAATAGTTCGATTGCATTCAAATGCTATCTATCAAGGTAACGATATTAAATTATTCAGTTCAAGTGAGTTGTAACTATATAGTGTAATTTAATAATTTGGATGAAAGGTAATCAAGACTAACTGTTAAGGTAGTCATCCTGAGCATACACGGGCATGCGTTGCTCTGTAATCCGTTGAACTGATAGGATATTAGGAAGTGTACAGTTCGTTGTTCTTGACTTTTTCAATATCCTATTTATAATAGCTCAATGCAGGATCAAATAAATATCTTTGAGCAGGATTTCTGGTCAATAAATGACGCGCTCAACCGACTCCTGCAGGGTACCCACGCCAAGACAATATTGCTCATCGATCGTGAGGGTCAATTGATCACCTCAACCGGTGATACCCGCAAAATGGACACATCATCGTTCGCCACGCTTTCGGCGGCCGACTTTGCTGCGACCAGCCAGCTTGCGATCCTCATTGGCGAGAAGGAGTTCTCCACGCTCTTTCATCAGGGTGAGAAGGAGAATCTATACGTGAGCCTGGTGGCGAATCGTATCATCCTTGCGGTAATATTCGATAACCGCACCACCCTCGGTCTGGTCCGGGTCAAGACCAAGACGACTGTTTCGGAGCTTGAGAAGACCTTCCACGGCCTTTTCAGCAAGGTCCAGAAAGAAGCTGAGCCCAGTAAGGAGATCGATGATGATTTCACCCGGATGGCCGAAGAGGAAATAGATAGGCTCTTTGGAATATAGCTGCGGTGTGGGATCTGTTCGATAGACAAATTTATAAAATAAAATACTATGGCACTGATTAATTATGCATCGCGGGAAATAAATTCAAAGATAGTTTTCTACGGCCCTGGCCTGGGCGGTAAGACGACGAATATTAAATATGTATATTCGAAATTGAACCCTTCGATCAAGGGGAAATTAATAAGTCTGGCAACAGAACTCGATCGAACGTTATTTTTTGACTTCCTCCCCGTTGATCTGGGTACGATAAAGGGTTTCAATACGAGATTTCACCTGTACACGGTTCCTGGCCAGGTGTTCTATAATGCTTCTCGTAAACTCATCCTAAAAGGTGTGGATGGCATTGTCTTTGTCGCGGATTCGCAGATCGAACGTTTTGATGAGAACATCGAATCGTTCGATAATCTGAAAGATAATTTGAGAGCACATAATCTTGCTCTTGAAAGAGTGCCGCTGGTCATGCAATACAACAAAAGAGACCTGCCGAACATTACCTCGGTCGAGGAGCTGCAGAGAATATTGAACCCAAGAAATGAATATCGCTACTTTGAAGCGGTAGCCACTCAAGGTATCGGCGTTTTTGAAACCCTCAAGGAAATTTGTAAGCAAGTTCTTAAGACATTGGCTTAAAATGCTCAAGCCCCGGATTGTTTAGGAATTGATTGTGTCGTCGCAAGCGTGCAGTAGATGCCGCCGCATAATCGGGCCCGGTGATTTGTTTTACAGTCTTTTGATAAAGGTTTCTGCAGGGTTTGATGGTGTGATAAACATCAAGGAAGAGAAAATTGACCTTACTGAAGAGTTTGAAAAAGTGAAGTCATATCCCGAGGAACTACTGAATGAAGAGGTGTTTCGAGAATTCAAGTTCATACTGTGTCCCCGGTGTAAGGAGATCTACTGCGCTAATCCTTTGAGTATACCTTTAGGGGATCCTGCGCAGGATAATTAGCATGAATCCAGACGAGGATTAAGTCTCGATGAAATTCATACACCTTCATAATCATACTGAGTACTCCCTGCTTGATGGCGCGATGAGGATCGATCGGTTGACCGAGCGGGCGGCAAGGTATGAGATGCCTGCACTTGCCATCACCGACCATGGGAACATGTTCGGTGCAATCGAATTCTACAAGAGCGCTCGCAAGATGGGGATCAAGCCGATCATCGGGATAGAAACCTATATCGCACCCAGATCACGGCGTGACCAGTCAAGGGATATGCGTGTTCCTGAGAGTTCGTTTCATTTGACCTTGCTTTGCGAGAACGAGGCGGGTTATAAGAATTTGATCAAGCTATCGTCGGCTGCCTACCTGGAGGGGTTCTACTACAAGCCGCGCATCGACAAAGAGTTGCTCTCCCAGCACAGCAAAGGATTGATCGGCATGTCCGGCTGCTTAAAAGGTGAAGTACCTTACCGGATTGCCATGGGGGACCTTGAGGGTGCGCGAAAAGCGCTGGCTGACTATGTCGATATACTCGGTTCTGAGAATTTCCATCTTGAAATGATGCGTTTGGGAATGCGAACCGAGCCAAAGATCCACGGTGAATTGATAAAACTCGCCCATGAATTCGACGTGCCGATCGTTGCCACAAATGATTGCCACTACCTGGATAGTGATGATTACAAAGCACACGATGTATTGTTGTGTATTGGCACAAAGAAGACCCTGTCTGACCGCGAGAGGCTGAAGTTTGAAAGCCATCAGGTTTACTTCAGGTCGCCTCAGGAGATGGCAAAGTTGTTTGATGATCTGCCCGAGGCAATATCGAACACCTCGCTCATTGCGGAAAGATGCAATCTGTTGATCGACACAACGGGCAAGGATGTCAAACTACCCAGTTTCCCAAGACCCGATGCTTTTGAGACTGATTTTGACTATCTCAAGTATTTAACCAAGGAGGGCATTAACCATCGATTCTCCAGGACGACACAGGGCATGCAGGACCGTCTGGATTATGAGCTAAACATCATCAAGAAGATGGGGTTGTCGGGTTATTTTCTTATTGTCCGGGAGATCGTTGAGTTTGCACGCAAACAGGATATTCCGGTCGGCCCGGGTCGGGGTTCTGCAGTCGGAAGCCTTGCGCTATATTCACTTGGCATTACTGATATTGACCCGCTTCAATACAATCTCATTTTCGAGCGATTCCTGAATCCAGAGAGGGTAAGTTTGCCTGATGTGGACGCGGATTTTGGTGACACGAGACGGGACGAAATAATAAATTTTATCAAAGAAAGATATGGCGAAAAGAATGTTACGCAGGTCATCACCTTTGGCACGATGCAGGCAAGGGCCGTTGTCAGGGATGTCGGCCGTGTGCTGGGAATACCGTATAATGAAATAGACAGGCTGGCAAAACTCATCCCCTTCCACTCGAGTATTGATGAAGCGGTCACAACCATTAAGGAACTGGAAATCCTTATCAAGTCCAAGGATGAATACAGTGAGTTAATCGATATCGCCAGGAGATTGGAGGGTCTTGCCAGGCATCCCGCCACTCATGCCGCCGGAGTTGTCATTACTCCCAAGGAGCTGGTAGAGTACGTGCCGCTATTCAAGAGTCCGGAACGGGGTGAAATATCAACTCAATACGCGAAGAATTCTCTTGAGGATATTGGCGTAATAAAGATGGATATACTGGGACTGAGAACCCTTACGGTAATTGACACGACGCTGAAAATGATCGGCCGCCAGGCCGAGGATATACCCATCGATGACAAGGATACTTATGACATGCTCAAGCGTGCCGAAACCGTCGGTGTATTCCAGCTGGAAAGCCAGGGCATGAAGGACATCCTGAGGAATTTCCAGCCCGAGAGATTCGAAGACATCATCGCAGTCATTGCGTTGTACCGTCCGGGACCGATGGCAAATGTGAATCTTCAGCAGATGATCATGAATAAGCAAAAACCTCGAGAGATTGAATATATGCATCCCTGGCTAGAGCCCATTCTCAAGGAAACGTATGGCATGATCGTTTATCAGGAACAGGTCATTCAGATCGCGTCCCGCATTGCAGGATTTTCCCTGGCTGAAGCAGACCTGCTTAGAAGGGCAATGGGTAAGAAAATAGCCGATCTGATGGTGGACAATCGCGAAAAATTCATTGCCGGTGCGGAAAAGAATGGTATTCAAACTGACCTCGCCGATGATATTTTCAAGAAACTCGTGCCTTTTGCTGGATATGGTTTTAACAAATCTCATGCAGCAGCATACGCTGCTCTGGCGAATCAAACGGCATACTTGAAATGCCATTACCCGCTCGAGTTCATGAATGCGTCATTGAACAGCGAGATGAACAACACGAACCGTTTGTGGGTTTTGATACGAGAAGCCCGGAGAATGGGTGTTTCAACCCATCCACCGGACATTAATGCAAGCGATTACGAATTCAAAATCGAAGAAAGCGGGATAAGATATGGCCTTGGTGCTCTAAAAAACCTCGGCCGGCCCATTGTTCAGATAATCTTGGATGAGAGGGAGCGCGGTATCTTCAAATCATTCTTTGATTTTCAGACGCGTACCCGCGGTCTGAACAAGAAATCTCTCGAGTCTTTAATAAAAGCCGGAGCATTCAAGGAATTTGAGTGTGATATAGACAAGCTGCTTGGCATGGCACATAAAAATAAGGATTACGCAGGAACCCAGGGCGGGTTATTTGATGACATGGAGCAAATTGAACCCCAGGTTTCTGAAAAACCTGCGCAGGATAAGGGAATCTACGAAAAAGAAGCGTTCGGCTTCTACTTTACTGAGCACCCCCTGGAAAAATACCAGGAGGAATTTACCGCCCTTAACCTGAAGCCAATCAGTCAGCTGGGCAGTGTGGAAAACGGTGAAGTAATTGCCATTGGCGGTATTCTCAATTCAAAGAAGATAAAGCGGGATAAGAATGGAAGGAACTATGCGATCGTTAACCTGGCAGATCTTGAGAGCGCAATTGACGTGTTCATTTTTTCTGATTATTTTGAACGTTTTTCAGCCCTGCTAAAGGTCGATAACCCTCTTATCATAAAGGGTAGGATATCTGGAGAGGAAGACCGGAAGAGCATAAGAGCCGAGGAGATAGTATCATTGAGAGATGCCAAGAAATACTACAAGAAAATCTTCATTAATGTCAATGAACATAGTGTTGATGACAGCACGCTGAAACAGCTGTGTGATTTGATTAACGGCAATCAGGGGAGCTGTGAAGTCTGGTTTAAGGTAAATAATGATAAAGAATCAAAGAAGTTCAGGTCGCGGACAATGAAGATCAATCCTGATTCAGATGTCCTGACCCGGATCAAGGCTATTCTTGGGGAAGAAGGGATTAAGATCTATGGTAGGATATGATCGATCATTTGAGGAGGATGTATGGCTATATTCCTGATGCTTTTCAGCCTGTATTATGTTGATCAACCCTATCCGCAGTCTCCGATGCATGGGGTTTTCGATATCGAACTGCGGTTTGGTCCGGATGGAGGTCTTCTGGGGTTTTTCAATGTTGGTATTTGGGATAGGATCGGCGTGGGCATTAGCTATGGCGCCTCGAATCTTATCGGCGCCGGTGACCCTGAGTTCTACGACCAGCCTGGCGTTCAAATAAGATTACTCGCAATTGAAGAAGGTTTGTATTATCCGTGTTTTTTGATGGGTTTTGACAATCAAGGGTATGGCGACTATGATGACCGGTATGACATTAGGTCCAAGGGACTGTATGCCCAGATGGGTAAGACTCTGACTGCGTCAAGTGTGACAGTAGTGCCGAGTATGGGCTGCAACTACTGCCTTGAATCGGATGATGGTTTTGATATATTCGGTGGGTTGAAAGCTCAATTCGGCTATTCGGGCGCTTTATTGGTTGATTATGCCGCGAACTTGAACGATCCGGGAGATAACAACAAAGGATATTTGAATGTGGGTCTACGTTTAATGTTCTACGGAGAAATGTTCTTTGAGTTTGCATTGAGGGATTTGTTGGACAATAGCCCGGCCGACGAGCAGTTCAATCGTATGATAAAGCTGGGATTTGAACAGAGTTTCTAATGTTTCACGTGAAACATCCGTTCAGATGATAAGAAATGTTCCGCATCTCGGTACAAAACCTGAAAACGGCTGGTTAAACTAAATAAGGAGGTTTATATGGTTAAAGAACTTACTGATAATGACTTCCACCGGGAAGTTGATAAATCGACTCTCCCCTATCTGGTTGATTTTTGGGCAGTTTGGTGTCCACCGTGTTCGATGGTTGCCCCCATTCTGGAAGAAATAGCCAAAGAATACGACGGAAAATTGCATATCGGGAAGATTAACGTCGATAATGAAATTAAGGTCGCAAATGAATTTGTCATACAGAATATCCCAACCATGATCATTTTTGACAAAGGCACCGAGGTTGAAAGAATCATCGGTGCCTTGCCAAAAGAACAGATCGTAAAGAAATTTGAGAAATATATAGCAAAATAGGGAGGTTTTGTGATTAAGAAAGTGCTGAGGATAATGTCAATTCTGGTAATAATCGCAGTTGCCTGTGGTTCAGGAAACAAATCAAAATCCGGCCAGACCGAGTTGACTGATTTTACGCTTGTTTCGCTTGACGGCGAAGAATATACGCTATCGTCTCTCAAAGGGCAGGTGGTGATAATTGATTTTTGGGCAACTTGGTGCCCGCCCTGCAGAAACAGCATCCCAACCTTTATGAAGTTATATGAGAAATATAATGAGCGAGGTTTTACGATCCTGGGCATTGGCCTGGATGACGAAGAGGCTTTGATCAATTTCAAGAATCAGATGAACATCCCCTACCCTATTCTCGTCGGGAGCAACGAGCTCGCTAAGGCTTACGGTGTCAGCGGTATTCCCAAGACGATATTCATAGATAAGAAAGGTAGCATAAGAAAGACACAGGTTGGTTTTGCACCTGAGCTTGAGTCCCAGTTCGACGCGCTCGTTGATTCACTGCTGAACGAATGACATTGTCTTAGAACCGAGGTCTTTTATGATTACACTAACCTGGTGTGATGGTATACGCTTTGAAGCCGAAGATAGGTATGGGCATAAGGTCATAGTTGATACGGAAAAGGAATTTGGCGGCTCTGACCAGGGATTCAGGCCGCTTGAACTCATTTTGGTGTCATTGGCCGGCTGCATGGGCATGGATATAGTAGCTATATTGCAGAAAAAAGGTGGTAAGATAGACAACTTTGTAGTAGAAGCCAGCGGCGTGCGAGCAGAAGAACATCCTCACAAGTACACAAAGATCACGCTGAAATTCAAGTGTGAAGGTGTTTATGAGAGGGAGGATTTGCTCCGTTCATTTGAGTTGTCACGTGATAAATACTGCTCGGCCGTGGCGACTCTGAGTTCCAGCCCAGAATTGGAATTCGTTATTTAATCGCTCAATCGACTTTAATAACTTTCAGCAATATTCCTTGATCTACCCCGGTAACATAACACCAATAAACACCTGCAGGCAATTCATTGCCCGCATGGTCATCACCAAACCACTTAACTGATGATTGATAACCGATACCGGGTGAGAGCACCGCAAATGATTTTACCAAACGTCCCATAGAATCGTATATTTTAAAACTGACTACTGTGTTCTGTTTACTGTCTACTACCTCAGGTATCGAGTATCTAATATCTGTCTGATGGGAGAATGGATTTGGTCTGGCAGACAGATTTGCTCTTGATGTGCCCGTGTATTCTTGTATCCCTATTGGATATCCAAAATTAGCGAAGTAGATACTGTAAGGAATGGTATCTCCTTGTGTCCACACCATGTACGCCCCGCATACATTGGGAAATCTCACTGGTTCCTGTAAATCTATTCCGCCGTGGGACCAGCCGCTGAAAAAGTAGTACAGATCATAGAGAATATTCTTATCCCCGGCTAAATCTTCCTGCCAGAATTGATAGCTCCAGGTTGGCCCGACCGTTGAGACCACTGGATATGTTGAATACCCTTGTGTTTGATATCCACCACCATTCCCTCCATAGAATGTTGCCTGCATTGTGCCATTTGTGCTGTCCTCGTAGCAGAAGGATAGTGTGTCCTGCGGCTGGCCGTGGGAGTAGTCGATGGACGGGTGGCGCATGGGCAGGTAATGTGCCCATACTCTTGTTGGCGACCATACGTTATTCTCTGCATATCTCAGGTGAATCTGGTAAGGCGAGTAGCAGAGTGAATCATAGCATTCCCAGATGACATAGATGCGATTATCCGGCGCGAATATGCTGATACTTGGATGATCATACGTAGCCAGGGATGATCCATAGCCGCTGATACAAACCGTATCACCGAGTATGCCGTTGGCTATGGTCCGGTAGTATATCTGATTTCGTCCATCACAGTGTTCCACCCATGTAATGTGTTTTACGTTGTTTGAATCGACAACAAGGTCTGGTAGGGATGATTGTTCAGGCGATCCGCTGACATTGACAGGAGGGCTCCAGTCATCAAGGCAGTCATAGTAGATGTCGTTATCAGAAGACTGCCATGCAACATGACGAAACCCAGAAGGACAGATATCGAGCGCAGGGAATTCCCCGGCACAGACTGGGAAGGGCGCTGCCCAGGAAATACCCTCGTCCGATGTGGAAACGAAGTATATGCTGTCCGAAGACTGAAAAACGACGTAGATAGTGTCATTCTGATATTCCTCATACTTGGTCGCGATCTTGTGACTGTTATTATATGCGGTCGCAAGGGGTGTATTGCTGCTCGCGACAAAGTATATGTCCTGGGCGCACAAATTGGCAGAAACGAAGATCAGAAGAACTGGAAAATACTTTCCAAGACCATGAAAGATATACATAGTGTACCTCCAAATCATTATAGGAAGTATTTCTGTGCATGTCAATGGGTGCTCATCATTTTAGCAATTGACAAAATGACGAAATGATGTACTCTTGATTATGGCAAAGAAGTTAATACCAGAGAACAGATATCGCGCGTCAAGGATATGCCGGGCATTGGGTAATCCTACGGCTTATGAGGTTTTGACATTGATGCGGGATCAAAAGAGGACCCCGGAGGAGTTGGCTGTCCTCCTGGGTGTCAGTATATCAAACATATCTCAGGTCCTGCGGGTTCTCCGAAATCTTGACCTGGTTAGGTATGAGGTTAAATGGCGCAGCCATCTCTACTGGATAAAGACGAACCGGGTTACCAAGGTAATGGATGTCCTTGAGCGTTTGGTGGACGTGATCGAACATCAGAGCTAGTATCGTTTTATCATTTTAGCAATTGACGAAACGATAAAGCTGTGGGCCGGGGTCTTATGGTTAGTCGCATGTCTCACGGTTGGCGAGTGTTGATGGAATCTTGGATTCTGATTCCGTTTTCGCCCGCGGATCGGTAAAGCATGGTGCGGCAGTTGTGTATACAGGAACACGTATGGTATTGGCTGCCGCCATTGACATTTCACGGTATTTGTGTACAATTATGTGCATAGGCAAAGTAGTTACTCAAACAAAAGGAGGCTATATGCACATGAAAAAGTATGTGTTGATTCTCACCATTGCATCGCTCGCGTTTGCAATGCCCAACTATGAAGGTACGATGGGGCTTTTCCGCACGATTTCGGCGGACAACGGCTCGGCCGGTACTTTCGGATTTGGCTTCTATCTGAGAGGTTTCAAAGAAGACCGAACCGCTACAAGCCCAAATGATGGATTGTTGCCCGGTCTGGTTGGGATGGACGCCACCTATGGCGGAGGTGACTTTGGTTTCAGCATTGGTTACGCTCCAACCGATTGGTTTTCGTTCAATATTGCCAGCGTCTATTATGCTGAAGGTATCGATTACAAAGATACCGATACCAATCGTGCCAGCGTGGGCTTTGGTGATACAAAAGTAGGACTGAAATTCAATTTCGGAAAGGAAACTATCAAATACGGTCTATACGGTTTTGTTTCAATCCCTACTGGCTCTGATCGAGATACAACAGGCTTGTTGGGTGAAGTGGTTAAGTATCCGATCTTCAATGAAACATACACAAATCCAGGTGGTCTGTACAGGTATTTTTCGAGTGATGCCGTTGATTTTGGTGGTGTCGGTCTGTTCACGGCAAAAGCGGGTAATTTTCAATTCGATCTGAATCTGGGATATGTTTTCCGCAATGCAGAGGGCGGTGGCATGAGAGATAATGCAAGTATCTATAACGCCGCCATAAGTCTACATACACCAGGTATCATTCCATTCATCGAACTCAGCGGGATCGATTACAGCGGTAAAGACCAGTTCTTTACCTTCTTCGATGATTCGCTGTTCGGGCCTAATCAGGTCTATATAACACCCGGCGTGAGCTTCCGTCCGAGCAAGAACTTCCATATCAATTTCGCGGTTGATTTCCGTGCCTGGGAAGGCGAGAATGAACGCGATTTTCCAATGGCTCAGACAGATAGCTTCAACATTACAACCGGATGGGGTGTGGCACCGCCATGGGCGGCGATTTTCGGCTTTTCCTATACTGCTGATTTCATGCCCGAACCGGTCTTTGGAGATATTGCCGGCAAGGTCCTTGAAGATGAGACTGGTGCAAACTTGATTGCGAATATAGGTCTTTACGAGGAAGGTGCGTTATTCAAATCGATGGATAGCGATGTTGATGGTCAGTTCAACTTCATGAACCTCAACCCCGGTACCTACCAGCTGAAAGCGGCCGCTCCCGATCATAAACCGTATGAAGTCGCGGTGCTTGTCAAAGCTGGTGAAGTTACACCCGTTACAATTGCACTGAAATCGATACCCAAGGTGGGTAATCTGATCGTCAATATCATTGATATTGAGAGCAAGGAGCCGGTTGCCGCTAATGTGACAATTGGTGATATGCCGGCTGAGATGGTTACCGGGAGAATTGAAAAGGCATTGGGTCCTGGTGCTTACAAGATCAGTATTCTCGCAGAGGATAAGAACTATCTACCGTACGAAAGGACCGTCGAAATAGTGGCCGCAAAGACGCTGGAAATCGAAGCCGCACTGGTCAAGAAGGAATTCAAGATCGTTCTCCCTGAGGTCTATTTTGAATTTGCCAAATCCGACATAAAACCCGAATCCTATCCAGTACTCGATGGCGCCGCGAAGACGATAAAGACGATCTTTGAAGGAACCCCAGATGCTAAGATCGAAGTCCAGGGTCATACAGACAGCAAGGGCAGCGATGCCTATAATCTGAAGCTGTCGAACGACCGAGCTGGTTCGGTAAAGCAGTATCTGATCCTCAACCATAATATCAACGCGGATCGTCTCGTTGCCCGCGGTTACGGCGAATCAAAGCCAGTTGCGTCTAACGATAATCCTGAAGGCAGGGCTAAGAATCGTCGTGTTGAATTTGTGATCATGAAGTAACTCTTCGCCTACAAAAAAAGGGGTGCTTTAAGCACCCCTTTTTTATTACTCAAACAGAACTTCTATTCAAGCACATGAATGTTACGCTTTGCGCAGATATCTTTCAAGACCTTCGGCCAGACCGTAACGCTGACCTCGCCGAGGTGTGCTGCGCGCAACAGGTACATGTACGTACGTGATTGTCCAATCCCACCGCCAATGCTCAATGGTATCTGGTCATTGAGGATTGCCCGATGATACGGCAGTTCTAGAAAGTCCATTTGCCCGGCCATTTCGAGCTGCATCTTGAGCGTCTCTTTTGTGACCCGGATTCCCATGGAGGTGAGCTCGTGGCGCCGTTTTGTCACCGGATTCCATACGAGAATATCTCCGTTGAGACCATGGGTGACCTTGCCATCTTTGTGCTTTACTTCGGTGATCCAGTCGTCATAGTCCGCGGCGCGCATCTCATGGGGATATCCATCTTTAAGTGGATAGCCGACGCCAATGATGAATATCGCCGGGTATTTCTGGATGACCGCGGTTTCTCGCTGCTTTCGTGGTAGGTCCGGGAACATGTCGAGAATCTCCTCGGCATGGAGAAAAGTCAGTTCTTCCGGAATTTCCGGGTACTTTGTGGTCTTCAGTTTGGGGAACTGCTCCTGGGCGAATTTGTTGGCGCCGTAGATCACCTTCCAGATCTTCTTTACAATATCCTTAAGGAAATCCAGGTTGCGCTGTTCCATGGTCATGACGCGCTCCCAGTCCCACTGATCAACATAACTGCTGTGGTCATGATCAAGAAAGTAATCCTTGCGTACCGCCCTCATATCCGTGTTGATTCCCTCGCCGACCTTGCAGCCAAATTGCCGAAGGGCCGGCCGCTTCCACTTGGTCGCCGCTTGGACTATTGAAGCCCTTATGGGTTTTTCCAACCCTAACCCGCAATTGAACTCAATGGGAGTCCGTGAGCCATCCCGGTCTAGCATATCGTTGACGCCGCTCTCCACCGTGACGATCAAGGGGACTTGAACCATATTGAGGTTCAACTCCTTACACATATTCTTTTCTATATAGTCCTTGATCGCGTACAGCGCGTTCATACGCTCCAGCGGTGATAGCAGGGGTTGGTAATCGTTTGGTAGGATTTTTTCTACCTCTTCATAGGTGCTCACACCAGGACCAGCCAGATCTGCTTTTTTGTCTGCACTACCTGCCATTATCTTCCTCCTTCTTAATTGTCAGATGATTTTCTCTTCATCCAGAGAAAAGTGCCAGTCT
>JAOUFJ010000039.1 GCA_029858255.1 candidate division WOR-3 bacterium
TTGCATTGCGAATTGCGAAAAGCGAAATTATCACATGAAAAGACGTTATTACCGTTATTTTCGTTTGGTTCGTTAATCCCGTTAATTTCGTTAGTATCGTTATTACCGTTATGCCCGTTTATATCGCTATTCTCGCAAATATCGCTAATCCGTTACTTTCGCTAGGTTCGCTAATATCGTTATTATCGTTAGAATCGTTAGATTTATTCTTCGAGCGAACGGAGTGAGTCGAGAAGTGGAAGAGACCCTCGGGAACAGGCACCTTGCGGAGCCAGTTCCCTTTCCCGTTACTCTTCGAGCGAACGGAGCGAGTCGAGAAGTCTTGCAAGGCTAAAGCCTTGCCCTACGTTATTGTATAACAGTATCCACCCTCACCTTATTCCTCTCCCCTCAAGGGAGAGGAGATTTGGGGGGCATACCAGCGCAACATGGTTTCAGGAGCGAAGTGACATGACTTCAGCTTAAGCGTGTCTTCAGAATCTCATGGACCGCAGGTTATGCCCCATCGCTGTTTTCTCAACATGTTGCCTTGGTGGTGGTTGTGTATTGAACGTCCGTAAATTCCGCCTATAATTACCCATGCGGGTGGTGAAGAGGATCACTCAGGTTAAGAAGATCATCGCTCAAGCAAAGCGCAAGGGCAGGAAGATCGGCCTTGTGCCGACCATGGGTTACCTGCACGAGGGGCATCTTTCGCTCGTCCGGCTGACGCGCAGAAAATGCGATTTTCTCGTGGTCTCAATATTCGTCAACCCGGCTCAGTTCGGCCCCAAGGAGGATTTCAGAGATTATCCGCGCGACTTGAAACGAGACCTGCAGTTATTAAAGAATGAGAAAGTAGACCTGGTTTTCAATCCTCTGGTCCGGGAAATGTATCGCGAGGGGTATCAGACATATGTTGAGGTTGTCGATTGGGGAAAACTAATGTGCGGTGCATCACGCCCCATACATTTCCGGGGTGTGGCCACCGTGGTGCTGAAACTTTTCAACATCATCGCACCGGATCTGGCAGTTTTCGGCAGCAAGGACTATCAGCAGGCAGTTATTATCAGAAAGATGACCGAAGATCTGAATCTTGGCGTGAAGATCGTGACTGGCAGGATTGTGCGCGAAAAAGATGGCCTCGCCATGAGCTCGCGTAACAAATATTTGAATGAAACTCAGAGAAAGAATGCGGTTGTATTATATGAGTCCCTGCAATGGTTCAGACAGGCTTACATGAGGGGGCTGCGCGATCCAAAACTTGCTGTTAATAAGATGGCGAGTGTGATCAAGAGTAAGAAGGGTAAAGTCGACTACATTGCGATCGTCGACAAAAATACACTTCAACCAATCAAGAAATTACGAAAGGGAACACTGGTCGCCCTTGCCGTGTACTTCGGCCGGACACGGCTGATCGACAACACCATTCTGTAGCAACTGTTATTTTCGTTATTCCCGTTACTTGCGCTAATTCCGTTAATAAAGATCCGCTTCACCCCTTGCGTATACTTCTGCTGTCATTGCGAGCCCGTATTGTAGGCGAAGCAATCTCCGCTGCCAACGCGTCATAATACTGAGATTGCTTCGTCCTCCTCGGCACGCGCGGAGTCCTCGCAATGACAAGGGGACTGGCTCCGCAAGGTGCCTGTCCCAGAACGACAGAACATACGAACCTCTGAACTTCGAAGGCTAAGCGATACTAATGATAACAATGGGATTAACGAAATTAACGGTATTAACGATTCAGTCCTGATAAATCAGGCAACTACAAAGCTTGAGGGAAAACCAGACGAGACAACGCCCCACCCAAATCTCCTCTCCCTTGATGCTGTGTCCGCCTCATTCGGACGTGGCCCCACAGGCGGGACAATCTGAAAGCACAAAATTCAAATGATCAAAACCGTGTTTGGGATTTTGAACTTTGATATTGTTTAGAGTTTAGTGCTTAGGATTTTGAGCTTATAGAGCACGCAGTGCTCTTATTTAAATACCAATATCCCGAAGTACTGCGGTGCATGCGCGAACGGGATCGACCAATAGCCGGCGTCGTTGAAACGCGGCTGCAGCCTGCGCATGTTGAATCCCCATTTTTCCTCGTTGAAGGGCGCAAGTTCTGCCTTGGCGATCTTGAATTCCAGAGTCCATGCGCCAGCCTCGCGTCCGGAGCTTACTTCCCACGCGCCGTTCCACGAGGCGTCGCGCGTGCCGTCGGTGGCGCATTTGCGGTCGAAAACCGCACCATTACAATTGATAATTGTCTGGTAGTAGGTCTCCTGGTCGCCATTTGTGTCAAAGAAAAGCCAGAGGTTGTCATCATAGTATGTTGTACCATCGTGCTCAAAGATATCCGCCCGCAATTGCGACAAATCATTATCGTAGCAGCGGGTTGCAAAATAGAGGTTCTCGTCATCATGAGCAAAGTAGATCTCGGTCTTTTCGATCGGCGCGATATCGCTGCCATTGTAGTTGCCGAGAGCTGTTACTGGTACGACTGCTTGCCACAGCGGATCATCGAGTTTCCCGTCGATCTCAGGCGGTGTGGATGCTGTTTGGACATTTTTTTGCCGTTTGATTGAAAGCAGGTTATACAGGGTGCAAACCTTATCCTCGGTAAAGGGGTAAGCGAGGGTGAAGCGGGGTATCGGGAACGGGTCTGAGCCATCGGTCAAGGTAACTTCAAATTCGTATTCCCGTTTCTCGCCAGGCGCCACAACCAGATTCATTTGGATCGGCTTTATTGTGTAGCGTGCTGGATCAGTGTTCCAGACGATGGGGTAGAGCAAAGAGTCGGGACCAAAATTTTCGACCGTGGCAGTAACGGATTGTGAAATGTTTCTTGCGTCATCTTCAATAACGAACTCATCGATAACTATTGCTTCTTCATCAAGACGGTTGATCGTTTCGAGATCTTCCAGCGTTACGACATCGCGCGGCATAGCGCTTTCCTTTTTGAAAAGAGCGATGCTTCGTTTATCACCCCGTACCGTGATCGTAAGATACTGGTAAAAATGTCCGCGCGCCGCGTCGTTGGTCGAAATGCCACCGCCCGAACTTCCCACATCTATGTACTCGACGTTGTTATGATTCAGATAAGAATATTCGTGATGGTGTCCGGTGAAGACCACGTCGACGCCGTATTTCTCAAATATCTGCATCAGGGTGTCGCTTTCTCCTCCACGCAGCGCGTAGATGTAAGTCGGGATATGGTAGAACACGAATTTGTTGTCCATTTGCTTGTGTTTTTCCAGGTCTTTTTGGAGCCAGTCAAGCTGTTCTTCATCCATTTCCTGCGTTTGTGCAAAGTATAACATCGTGTTGTCCAGGACAACAAAGTGACTGTTCTCATAATTGAACGAATAATACCGCTTAAAACCGGTTTTGGCCTCATACCTAATGCGATCGGATTCCTGGGCGATGTCGTTGTTTCCCGCGCACCAGTAGAATTTGCACGGAAGTTTACCAACAATATCGAGCATGTGGTTGAATTCCGCATCCACTGCTGCCGAATCACCGACGTCGACTTCGGCGATGTCGCCAACACACATCACGAAATCAGGGTCAAGAAGGGCGATCTCTTCGATGATTTCTTCGAATACCGGATCCTGCGGCGTTCCAGTGCGATCGCCCACCACAGCAAAGCGAAATGCCCAAGCAGTATTTACGGTAACAAAAAAGGCGATGCATACGACTACGATAATAGATCTTTTCATGCTTCCTCCTTCTTGTATGGTAGTCATATTAGCATGAAAATCAAGAGCTGTTACGATCGTTTAGTTCGTTATTCTCGTTAATAGAGTTGGGTTCGCTATTGCCGATAATCCCGTTACTACCGCTACTATCGTTACTTTCGTTTGTCATGGGAGATTGCTTCGCCAATAAAACTGGCTCGCAATGACAGATGGCGTTGTAATACGTAACCGTAATCTTTCTAGTCGAAACGGGCTTCGTTACCGTCGACCATTACCATTTAACCAGGGGGACGTTCCTGCAAGAAATATTGGACGTTCTTGGAATTAGCTAGTTAGCCAATTGGCTAACTAGCTTAGTGCCGAAGTGGGAGCGTTGACTAACGGTGATGGATGTGCTATAGTCGTGTGGAAAAATTGTATGGATAAAGAAGTAAATGAGTAACCGAACCGTCTTATTTTTCTGCATCGTCCTTTTTTGCGCATGTCAAAAAGAACCTCCGATCGATTTTTTCAAAGAAGATGTGACCGTTGAGATCCTGGATGGAAAGGCAAGGGTCACCGGCGTCTACTATTTCGAGAACCTGACTCAGATCGGAAAGCGCATCAAGTTCTATTATCCTTTCCCTGTTGATTCGAATCATTATTTTCCCGAAAACATTTCGATTGACCGCGAATTTGAAACGGATTCTGCAGGCATCTACTTCTCGCTTTCACTGCCTCCCAATTGTATTGATTCGTTCAAAATCATTTATGAACAGCGGGTGAGAGATCGGTTCTTCAGGTATATTACGACAACGACGAAAGCATGGAGGAGGTCGATAAAAGATGCGAATTTTACAATCACCGCGGCAGAGCGTTTGAATATCAGCACGAATTATACGTTCCCCGAACCCAAAATCGTTGACGAATATCGCAAGTGGACCATTCGGATAGCGAATTTCTTCCCGGAAGAGGACCTAATTCTTAACTGGTAGCCGTACTGCAATCTCGACAGGCGCGGAGAGGGACTCTTCTCTTACTTTGCCGTTTTTCCCTAACTCCGCGTCTGGTCAGTTGAACCTTGACAATTGCAATTTCCCTCTTATTATTATGTGTAGGATAATTATGTAGGAGAAAAACGTATGAAATGGCTTGTATTGCCTGTAGTGGTTTGCGTTCTTAGTGCCAATCCGATTATGATCGAAGTCATCAACGAATTCCAGGTTGCTCCTTATGATTCGGAACGAGTGGAGCTGCGGTATCTCCAATCGGGTGCCTCGGATACACTTTTTACTGAGACTTTTAATTTGTACAACACGGAGGTTTTGACACCAGCCGGCGTTGCGTATGTGGATACAAGCATATTCCTCACGGGAATGGGGCAGGCCGTCATTGACCGTTCAGTAATGACGGGTGTTTTTGAATTGCTTGATGATACTGGTTGCGTGGCGGTTCTATCCTTCGGCCAATTCGGTGATTCTGTGTATTATCCGGGGCATGCGACCGAGTGGTGCTGTGCGCCGGCCCCTCCTATTGATTGGTCGGCTGCGAAGTTTCACTGTTATGTGTATTGTTACTACGACTACGAATATTGGTTGATCCGCGATTGGTACCTTGATTCGACACCGACCCCGGGTATGCCAAATGATGATTATCCAGGCTGTAGCGTGTCGGGGCATATTTTCGACAATGCTAGCCAACCTCTCGCCGGTGCCCGTGTCACCGCGACGTTTTCTGACTACTCTGCTTTTGTCTTTCCGTCAATGCTGTATAGTACTTGTTGTACAACCTACACAGCGAGTGATGGAGCATACTATTTTGATAGTCTGTTGCCGTATTGGTATGACATTGACGTTTATGCAGACGGGTACTTGCCGGATACGCAACTAATTGGTCAGTTATGCTGTACAGCTCCAATTAACAATGTGAATTTTTACCTGCCGACCGGCATTGCCGAAAACCTGAATTACGATACAAACATGGGATCATTTGTGAGGCCTAATCCGTTCAACGGCGCGCTCTATGTTACTATGCGTGAACCGGCCCAGCATATCGATATTTACGATGTGACTGGAACACTCATACGACGGTTTGACAACAAGAACTTGAACACCGATGTTACGGTCGACTGCGCAGACTTACCGCGCGGCGTTTATTTCATTGCGCTGCAAGAGCAAAAGTTGAAAGTAATAAAGTTCTGATTCAGCGATTTATTGTATCCCAATAAATAATTTCTAAGGTCTTAGCGTCATTGCGGAATTTAATGAGACAGGCACCTAACGGAGCCAGTCCCCTTGTCACGTCAGTCATTGCGAGGACGCCGTAGGCGGACGAAGCAATCTCAGTATTGTTTTGTTGAGATTGCCGCGTCGTCCCGCATTATATTGTATCAAAAAGGTGCGGGACTCCTCGCAATGACCCCAAGTATCTCCGAGCGTTGCGATACTGTGCCAATTTTGTTCATATCTTGTATATGATTACAAAATTGAGTATCCCGCATTTTTGTGCGGGACCAGCTAAACGATCCTGCGTCTTCTGCGTTGTTGCGTCTAGTCTTTCATCAACTCTTCTTCCATGATCTGGTGCTGGTAGAGTTTCCAGTACAGCCCCTGATTCTTGAGCAATACCTCGTGCGTGCCCTGCTCAACGATCTTTCCTTTGTCCAGAACATAGATGTAGTCGCAGATCGAAAGCACCGACAGACGGTGCGATATGATTATTATGGTCGTATCCTGGGTTTTGGACAATTGCCCGATCAATTCCTTTTCAGTGTCGGCATCGAGGTTCGATGTTGCATCATCGAGCACGAGTATCTTCGGTTGATTGAGCACGGCGCGGGCGATCGCCACGCGCTGTTTCTCGCCCCCGGAGATCCGCAGGCCGCGCTCACCGATGAGTTCATCGAGTCCTTTCGGCGCGCCGCGCACAAAACCTTCGAGCTGGGCAAGTTTTATCGCACTGTTGACCATGGGGGTGTCGATCTTACGGCCGAAGGTTATGTTATTATAGATGCTTTCGGAGAACAACGAAGGTTCCTGCGGTATGTAACCGAAAAGCGAACGCAATTCCGAAAGCCTGATGTCACGCATGTCTGTGCCGTTCAGTTTCACCCTGCCATTGGTTGGGTCGGCGACCCTCATCAGCACTTGCAGCAGGGTGGTTTTGCCCGACCCGACCGTGCCCGCAAGGCCGATCTTTTGACCCGGCTTGATATTGATATTCACCCCGTCCAGAATGAGCGGACCCTCCTGCGCGTATCTGAAAGACACGTTTTCCATGGAAATGCCCCTGTGGTCGGCCTCTTTTACCCGCCCTTCATCAGCGACGTCGGTCGGGAAATTTTTTATTTCTTCGATGCGTTCGCTCTGGACCTGGGCACGTTTCTTCGATACGAAATAATTGCCGATCCTCAACATCGGGTCGAGGAGAAGTATGATATATGCATTGAAAGCAACAAATTCACCGATCGTGAGATTGCTGCGGATGATAAATAAGCCGCCGAATAAAAGCACCAGGATCACGCCCATCTCCTCGATGGCGGTGAACAGAGTATGGATAAGCGCTTCGAGTTTGATCACCCTTATTGATGCGCCGACCCTGGCTGTGAGCATGTCCGTGAAGCGCAGGCCGGTTTTGTCTTCTGTCGTATAGGATTTTACGAGTTTTATACCGGTGAAACTCGACTGCAGATGATTGTTCGTTCGAGATATTGATTCGCGCCACGCGTAGTAGTACTTATACATGATCGGGCTTATCTTGAGCCATCCCACTGCCGCCAGGCTGATCGGTAAGGCGGAGATAAGGGTCAGCATCGGGTTGATCCTTATGAGGAAGTACAAGGCGATCACCAAGGTGAAGATGCCTTCGATGGGTCTGAATATGCCAGAACATGAAAACCATGCGAGTTCGTTGAGGTCATGGTCAACACGCTGTAGTATATCGCCAGCCGGGAACCGGCCGAGAAAAGAATGCCCCTTACGCAATATCTTGGAAAATATGTTCGTGCGTTCGTCAATTAGGTACATCTCATTGCTGCGGCCGCGGGTATAGGGAAGCAGCGAGTTGAAAATGGCGCGCAGGAATCCAATACCACCGATTATCAAAACAAACCTGATGAGATCCTGGCGGGCGAAATTAGTCCTTATTCCGTCAATTACATCTTTAAGAAGATACGGAAAAATAAGGGCGATGATCGTATTGAAAAATGAGAATACTATGAGAAACGAGAGCCAGATTTTGTGTTTTTTCCAGAAGTAGATAACCGATCTCATTGTACCCCGCTCAGGTACTGAAGCCTGTACATTTTGTAGTAATGTCCTTTCTCGCGTAGTAAGTCGGAATGATTGCCATCCTCAACTAATTTGCCTTTATGAATTACCAGCACCCGGTCGGCCAGACGTGTCGTCGTGAGGCGGTGTGCTATAATTATTGCGGTGCGTCCTTTGAGCAACTCTTTGAGACCTTGCTGGACCAGACGTTCGCTTTCGGGGTCCACCGATGACGTTGCTTCGTCAAGAATTAGTATCTCAGGATCGAAGACCAGTGCCCTCGTATAGGATATGAGTTGCCTTTCACCGAAAGACAGGTTGATACCCTGCTCGATAATATTTGTTTTGTAGCCTTCGGGCAGGTCTTCTATGCGTTGATGGATCTTTGCGCGCTTTGCCGCGTCACGTACTTTCTCATCTGCTATCGTATCGTCAAAGAGTCTGAGATTATCAAGGATCGTACCCGGGAATAAGATGACATCCTGCGGTACAAACCCGATTCTGGAACGCAGCGAATGACGCTCTACGTCAGCAATAGGCGTGCCGTCGATCAAGATATCTCCATCCTGAGGAGAATAGTACTTAAGCAGAAGAGAAATGATCGATGTCTTGCCGCCTCCTGTTTCGCCTACGAGCGCGATCCGTTCTCCTTTCTTGATCTGGAAATTCAGATCCTTCAGTATCCAGTTCTTATCGTCGTAGAAGAAACTCAAGTCTTTGAACTGGATTGCGTGTTCGAATTCCCGCAGCACGTGGGTTTCGCTTACCTGAAATTCCTCCTGGGTCGATAGGATCTGGAATACTCTTTCGGCGGCAGCGAATGCTCGCTCGATAACATTTATCTGGTCGGATATACCGCGCAGAGGAACAAAAAGACGCGTGATATAACTTATGAAAAGATAGAGCGTGCCGATCGTGATCAAACCGGATAGCGCCCATATCCCGCCCAGGCCGAGTACGAGCACGATGCCTATGATCTCGCCCAGTTCCACGAAAAACCATATGCGATACCAGAACGACAGTGACTGCATCTCGTATGCATACTTGTCTTTGCCCAGTTTGTTGATCTTGGATACAAAATTATCTTCCTGCCGGAACATCTGAACGACGTTCAGTGACTTGACCGTCTCGACTACAAAACCGTTGATCTCGGCGATTTTCTTTCTCAGATTTATAAACACATTACGCACGTGTTTCTCAAACCACCAGAAGCTGTAAGCGAAAATGGGCATCATAAAAAGGATAAGCAGATAGAGCTGCCAGCTGACGACGAACATCACCACGGACATACCTACGAGGAGAGCGAGATTACTCACCAGAACTACCGCAGTTGATGAGAACAAGAATTTTAATGCTTCGGTGTCACTTTCAACGCGAGAGATCAATGCACCTACCGGGTGCTTGTCGAAATAGGATACGGGGAGCCTGAGCAAATGCCGGAAGATATCGGCTTTCAGATCGGCGATTGCCTTTTCGCCGATGGTCATTATCTCGATCTGCTGGAAGTATCTGACCAGTAGGACAACAATCTGGATTACTATGTAGATGGCCGCGATGATCAGCAGTCCCTGCGTGCTTTTACCGGGTATTTCGACGTCGATGGCGCGTCTTATCAGGATAGGACCGAGCAGGGTCAGCAGTGTCGAGAACAGCAAAAGAAACGAGGCGATGATTATCGTCCGCAAGTACTTCCTGAAATACGGCATTAGTTTCTTGAGTATTCGCCAGTTCCGTTTTTTTGCGCCTGTATCTTCTAGTGCGTATCTGTCTTCAAAATGCCAGTGCATGGTTCATATTATCTACAGAATACACGTGATGTCAAACACTGCATTTGAAATGCTTGATTACAAAGATGCAAAGGAAGATGACAACGATTGTAAACATGCATAACATTCCTCGCCGTCATTGCGAGTCCAAAGGGGACTGGCTCCGTAAGGTGCCTGTCCCCGTGACAGAGTGCAATCGAAGCCCCGCCCCCATCTCCTCTCCCTTGATGGGAGAGGAATAAGGTGAGGGTGAGAACACTACGAAGCAGGCTGCTCGAGACAAGGCAGCGTTTGGGGTCAGGTCTTGACTATTGACAAAAGTGACAAATAACCGGCCCATGTCTTTCGGCAAGTTCGACGCCAACATTGGAAGGAATGTAATTTTGAAAACAAAACAATTTGTCAATAGTCAAGACCTGACCCCATCTGTTTGCCCTGAGAAGGTCACGGTTACGTTTCACTTCATTTTGCTTCATTGCGAGGAGTCCAGTACTTTTTTGGGTGTACATAGTGCGGGGCGACGCGGTCCCGCTTTGCGGGATCCTCGATTCTCACTTGATTACAAATGCCCGATACGAAAAATCGGGACAATCTCCTACTTCTCGACTCGTCTCACTCGCTCGAAGAGAAAATCTAACGACAATAACGGAAATAACGCTATTAACGAGAATAACGAGACTAACGATATTAACGAAAGTAACGAGACTATCGATATTAACGAAATTAACGGTAATAACGAACCTAACGATAATAACGCGATTAACGGTATCAGCGATATTAGCGGAAATAACGGGCTAAACGAAATTAACGTTTTCTGCATCAAGTATAATTGACTTACGCGTTAGGATTGTTATAATAATACATGAAGCGCATAGGTGTAATCATAGTGTTTTTTATTCTTTCCGTCTCACCTGTCGTTGCAGACCGCGGCATGATGCCTTTCAACCCTTATGTTCAGATCTTCGAACCCAACCAGCGGGCAATGATCGCCTGGAACGGCACTGAACAGATACTCCTTCTGAGTACGGATCTGCACGCAACCGACTCAACGCGAGTGCTCGAAGTTATGCCTCTGCCATCCGAGCCTCAGGTGAAGAAGGGAGACCTCGAAACTTTCCGTAAAGCTACCGATCTTATCAACAGGAAATTGTATGCCGGGCAAGCGGGTAAAGGCCGTGCGCTGTCAGAAGGCGTTGTTGTACCGTCGGGCGAAGTGACGTTCCACGAAAAGATCGGCGCCCACGATATTTCCGTCACGCATCTGCTCGACGCATCAGGTTTTGTCGATTGGGTCGTCGAATATCTCGCGACACTCGGTGTGGAGCAAAATATTGTCTCGGACAAAATGAAGAGTCTGATCGAAGAATATATCGCCGGAGATTTTGAATGGTTCGTGTTTGATGTTATATCGCTGGGCCAAGATATTGTGACGAATGAGCCAATACAGTACGGCTTCAAGAGCAATCATTTGTTCTACCCTTTGAAAATTACGAGCACGGCAGAAGGTTCTACATCGATCGAACTCCTGATCCTTACCCCGCGTCTGCTGAACAGATTTCCGTCGCTGCCGATCGACCGCATACACCTGAAACACGACCCCATAGAGATCAGCCAGGATGAACTCAGGGAGTTGAACGAAGACATGTACGCCTTGCTCAAGGGATACGACAGGATGAAACTGCGCATCTGGGAGATCGAAGGCGAATTGAAACAATTCGATGCTGATCTGCTTGCAAGGTGATGCCGATAACAATGTCGTCCTTAGTTGCCTTCTGTGAGCCCTTTCAAGCTTTTTTAGAAGAGAGGTGCCGATGAAGAAAAGAACGAGAAGAGAGATCAAATATCTGATCAATGACCTGGCTAAGAAACACGGCACTCCACTATTCGTTATAAGCAAGTCAAAACTGCTTGAGCAATTGAAGAGGTTCCGCAATCTGCTGCCGCGCGTTCAGCCCTTTTATGCGGTAAAAGCGAACTCCCATCCTTTCATCCTCAAGACATTCGCTGAGGCGGGTATAGGTTTTGACGTTGCGTCGATGCAGGAAATGAAGGCCATTCGTGAACTCGGGATCGGACCGGAGCGCATGATTTTCGCAAATACGGTGAAGAGGCCCGAGGCTCTCAAATATGCCGCCAGTCATAAGATCCAGATGATGACTTTCGACTCCGAGTATGAACTCAATAAGATCGCACGGTTCGCGCCCAGAGCCAGAGTCCTGGTACGTATCAAAGTCCCCAATGTCGGTTCGGTCGTTGAATTATCGTTGAAATTCGGCGCGGAACCGATGGACGCGATACCGTTTTTGATAAAGGCGATACGCCTCGGCCTGAAACCGGTGGGCGTGAGTTTTCATGTTGGTTCCCAGAACACGCATGTGGCAAACTACCTCGACTCGCTTGAGATCGCTTCAATAATTTTCAAGGACGCCCATCTTAAACAGATACCGCTTGAAATACTGGATATCGGCGGCGGTTTTCCGATCCGGTATTTTGACCAGGATAAAGATTTTTTTGGAAAAACCGCGACACACATAAACAAAGAATTAAACCGTATGTTCCCACGCGATGTTCAGATCATTGCCGAGCCGGGCAGGGTGCTCTGTGGTCCGGCCTGCTATCTCATAATGCGTATCGTCGGCAAATCGATACGGGGGAACAAACACTGGTACTATCTCGATGACGGCGTGTACGGGTCCTTGTCGGGGATCGTATACGACCACTGTAAGTATCAGTTCAAGGTGCTGAAAAGAGGTTTCACCCAGATCACGACGCTCGCCGGGCCAACGTGCGATTCTTTTGATATCATTTCGACCAGCGAAGACCTTCCGGAATTGGACATCGGTGATCTAATATATGTTGAGAGGATCGGCGCCTATTCATGGGTGACCGCTACGAATTTCAACGGCATACCACCGGCCAAAGTGGTTACTGTGCCTTAGCCATATGATCACGGATCGAATTGATCATATGAAACCAACAAGGGGGTGTAATGAAAAGATTACATAAGATGAAAAAAGATGTGGAAGGAGTTCCTGATTGGCTTAAGAAGAAGAACTATCCAGGCAAGAAACGATATCTGTCCGGGCAAAGAATTTTTCCGCCGGCAATAAACGGTAGAGAAAAATTGGTGAAACTCATTGAGGATTCGTTTCTTGCATATAATGCAGCCAGATTACGTGAGGGCTGTCGTTTGTTCACCGAAAAGATGTTGGCTGACGATGTTACGGTCGGCATGAGCCTTGCCGGTGCTCTAACTCCTGCTGGGATTGGGAAATCAGTCATTATTCCGCTTATGAAAGCCGGTTTTGTGGATTGGATTGTATCGACCGGTGCCAACTTGTATCACGATATGCACTATGCGTTCAATTTTCCGCTTCACGTTGGCACGCACCTGATCGATGATGCCGATCTCAGAAAGAATGATGTCGTGCGAATATATGACATATTGTTGGGTTATACCGATTGCCTGATGGCGACCGACGAAATACTGCGTCAGATTTTCAAGCAGCCCGAATTCCAAAAGGAAATGGGGACTGCTGAATTTCACTACCTGCTGGGCAAATACGCGGCAGATTGGGAAACGAAGACCGGGCATAGGGATGTTTCAGTCATGGCCGTCGCGCACCGGCTCGGCATACCTCTGTACACGAGTTCGCCCGGTGATTCGACGCTAGGCATGAATATCGCCGAAGAGGAGATCGTAGGCGGTAGACTGCGCATCAATCCGTCGATCGATGTCAATGAAACGACAGCCATTGTTCTTGCCTCAAAACGCGGTGGCGGTAAATCAGGAGCCCTGTTGATCGGCGGTGGGAGCCCGAAAAACTTTCTGCTTCAAACCGAACCCCAGATCCAGGAAGTGCTTCGCATAAAAGAAGTGGGTCATGATTACTTTTTCCAGATCACCGATGCGAGGCCGGATACTGGTGGGCTTTCGGGTGCAACTCCGCACGAGGCCGTTTCGTGGGGTAAGGTCGATCCGACTAGTTTGCCCGATGCAGTGGTCTGCTACCTTGATGCCACAGTGGGTTTTCCGATCATTGCCCATTATGCGCTCGCAAAGCACAAGAAGCGGAAGTTGAAGAGGCTATATGCTAAGCGGCAGGAGTTCGTGAAGAACCTGATCAGGGAGTATTACGCACACCATAAATAGCTAATACCGAGCTGTCGTAGACTTACCTTTATCAATCGGGATTTCGTTGTGTCGTGCGAATAGCGGACTGGAAATTCTAAATTCTAAGCACTAAACTCTAAACAATTTCAAAATTCAAAACGGGGTGGAAGGTTTGCTCCAAGTCTTTAGGTAATTACATCACTTTAATCTTCTTTCCATCTCCGGCATGACCGGGGAATCCAGGCCTTGTTACACCCCCCATCTCCTCTCCCTTGAAGGGAGAGGAATAAGGTGAGGGTGTGGCTGGAGACGTGACCCCTGATGAATCAGGCAACTACAACGCTTCCTCCGTCATTGCGAGGAATCCGAGCTTATCGAGGAGGACGAAGCAATCTCCGTTTTCCCCCGTCATTGCGAGCGCTAGCGCAGCAATCTCCACCTCCTCTCTGTCATTGCGAGGAGTGTAGCAAGCCTGTCCTGAGCTTGTCGAAGGAAAGCAATCTCAGTCAATCAACGAAATTAACGCTAATAACGAACCAAACGAACATAACGGTTTTTTTGTCATTTGAGTTTTGAAAATTAGGGTTTGTTTAGAATTTCGATATTAGAATTTACTGCTTCCCTTTTCGGTACATCGAGCACCGAAAAGGGAAAGGTGGGTAACGGGACTTGAACCCGCAA
>JAOUFJ010000040.1 GCA_029858255.1 candidate division WOR-3 bacterium
TACCTTCGAAGACCTGGAGAACACACCCGCTCCGAGAAGAGACTTGCTTCGCCGCAAGTCATACCTCATGTTCAACACGGTAGAAACATCGCGAGGATGTCCATTTCGCTGCAGCTACTGTTCAGTCAGCACATTCTTCGGACATACTTATCGCTGCCGCCCAGTAACAGACGTGGTCAGGGACGTTGAAACATTAAAAGGTATCCTTATCTTTTTTGTAGACGATAATATTGTAGGCATTCCAAAGCGGGCAAAAAATCTATTCAGGGCACTCATACCTTATAGGAGAAAATGGATAGGTCAGGCGTCATTGACAATAGCGAGGGATCCTGAGCTGCTTGACTTAGCCGCACGCAGTGGTTGCGCTGGATTATTTATCGGTTTCGAGTCACTGTCACAGGAAAGTTTACATGAGGCAGCCAAAACGATTAACTTTGTGAATCGTTATGCTGACGAAATTAAGAAGATACACGATCATGGAATCGCAATTCACGGCGCTTTCATCTTTGGATTTGACCACGATGACGATAGTGTCTTTGAACGCACAGTGGACTTCGTGAAGCGAAATCGTCTTGACTCAGCATCTTTCTCCATTCTGACACCATTTCCAGGTACGCAAGTTTATTGGAAACTAATCAACGAGAATAGATTGATCAGCAAAGACTGGAACAGATACGGCTCAGCAGTTTTTGAACCAAAACTCATGTCCCGTGAGAAATTGATTGACGGTTGCGCATGGGCATGGAAGGAGTGCTACTCGTATACGTCAGTCCTTAGAAGATTAGCCAGACCCAAACGGCTCTGGTTCATTCACTTCTTGCTCAATTTCGGATACAAACAGGCCATCGATCAATACATCTAACGCAATATGTATTAGCTGATGTCACGAGTGCGGGTCAAACTGGATCGCACCTTTCTACTCAACGAAGTCCCCATCTCTCAGTCATCTTGCTCATCAAATTAGTTCAATTATGACAGTATGCGGTATCACTCCATATTTCGTTATGGGTACCGTCTTCGTCGGTCCAGAAACAATAGAACCAGAAGTGCCCCATTAATATATAACCTGGCGGCGCCTGCACAATAATCCGAAGCTCTTCATATTCCTGGAGTCTGAATGTCCACGTATCGTATCCATACAATTCTTCGTTCTGCCCGATGTCCTCCGCCCACCAGGCCTCTAACCTGGCCTGTATCGGCGTGTCACCATCCTCCAGTCGACCGACAACAACACATCTCAGTTCTGTGACTTGGCTGCCGCCCTCGGGTTGCTCACCAAAGAATGCGTTCAGTCGTGTTTGCTCTTCCCCGCCGCAGGCTACTATCAGGATACAAAGCGACAATGGATACAAAAAAAACTTTTTCATCCTTCCTCCCTCAATGTACTATGGATTCAGTGTATGAATCTGGATGTGCATGTCAAGACCGACCGGGGACAGGCATAAACTTTTAAACTTTTGTCATTAGTATGATTTGTTATTTCACCGGTTTTTCAATCTGCGAAGCAGAAAAGTTTATGCCTGTCCCCTTATTACCTTATGCTTGACATCGTACGCGTAGGTATGCTATACTTACGATGGAAAGGAGGAAATATGCATGGATTTTCACACATAGAAATTCCAACTACAGATCCAAAAAAATCGAAGGATTTTTACGGAAAACTGTTCGGATGGAAAATGGATGAAAATATGCCGGGTTATGTGATGTTTTCCACCGGTGATAATCAGGGCGGCGGCTTGACCAAGGAAAGCAAACCGTCTGAGAACGGCGTCATCCTCTACATTGAGGTAGAGGACATTCCGAAGAAACTGGGCGAGATCGAAGCAGCCGGCGGCAAGAAGGTCAAGGACAAGACCGGCATTTCGCCCGAGTTCGGTTTCTATGCGCTATTCACAGACCCGTCCGGCAATATCATGGGCTTGTGGAGTAAGAATTAGAAAACACAATCCGGTAGTCTTTTGCGATTGTAGCACTAACAAATGTTGAGTATACGCTATAAATATGTACAAGACGACGGGGAGGTAACATGTGCACATCAATTGTTGTGTTCGTATCCATGATCATTAGTTGGCCCATCTGGTCAACAAAAAACCCTCTTCCCCAACCACTTGCTGGCAGTGGATGTGCCTCTGTCGGCGAAGGCGATTCGATATATGTTATTGGGGGACGAGACTCGCCAGGCAATCGTTATGCCACCAACTATAGATACGATACGTTTACTGACACCTGGACGACGGAAACTTCAATGTCCACACCACGCGCTCATCTCGGCTGCGCGGCCGTCAACGGCAAAATCTACGCTATCGGCGGATGGGTTGGCGCTGCGGCAACGGGCGTCGTGGAAGAGTACGATCCCACAACCGATACATGGACGACGAAATCTCCCATGCCAACGCCCAGATATACTTTCAGCATCGCCGTTGCTGCCGGCAAGATCTACATCATTGGCGGTATGAACCCGCAAGGGCAAATTTTCAACACGGTTGAAGAATACGATCCGCTAACCGACACCTGGACTGTAAAAACGCCTATGCCAACGTCGAGAATGGGGCCGGGTTGTGCGGCCATCAATGACACAATATACGTGTACGGAGGCTCAACGGTTATAGGAGGCGGTATCACTGCAGTCAATGAGTGTTACGACCCGGTAAGTGACAGTTGGGCGACAAGGGCAAGCATGCAAAATGCCAGATTTGCACTCGGTGGTTTTACGTGGGGCAACACGGCATATGCAATTGGCGGCTATGACTACTCCACCTACATTGCCGATCTTGATGCATACGAACCGGCCACCAATGCCTGGACTTCGCTCGGACTTTCACCAATGCAATACGCCCGCCAATCGATTGCGGTTGCTCTCACTGGTTATGGTGTCTACTATGTCTACGTGATCGGCGGCTGGAACAACGGTGCTCTGGATTACAATGAAGAGGGATGGTTTGAAATAGGCATCGAAGAGTACGCAAATACCGAGCAGCAGATCTCTTTGATGATAAGTCCGAATCCATTCAGGGACTTCACAGAAATCAGTTTCAGAAATGGTACCAACAACATTGACGCATCAAATATATCCCGACCCGCGGAAGTCAAGATCTACGATGCAACCGGACGGCTCGTGAAAGACCTGAGTCACCATATATCCATCGCGGGCGAACGTTCGACGGTGAGGTGGGATGGGTATGGTAATCACGGTCAATTGTTGCCCAACGGTGCTTATTTATTAGTACTCAAAAGAGGTGAACTAACGACAACGGAAAAATTGCTGCTTGTTCGCTAAAGGCAAATGAAGCATAACAACATAATGCTATGAGAGAAAACAAGAATCTGGTCGCCTACTGCGGACTCTATTGCGGCGACTGCTTTATCTTTCAAGGTAAGATCGCTGATCTGGCACGAGACCTGCGTAAGGAACTGCGCAGGTCAAAATTCAGCCGCTTCGCCAGTATGATATCAAGGTATTTCAAGCCGTACAAGAACTACGACACAACCTATGAAGTCCTGGGTATGATGGTCCGCTTGCGGTGCAAGCGCACGTGCCATAACGGTGGCGGACCTCCGTCGTGCAAGATCCGCAGCTGCTGCGTGAAAAAGGAGATTGATGGATGCTGGAAGTGTGATAAATTCGAAAAATGCACAAAGCTGGATTTCTTACGTGCGGTGCACGACGACGCCCACATAAAGAACCTCAGAATTCTTAGAAGGAAAGGAATCGAGCAGTTCATCCGCGGTAAGAAATTCTGGTAGATACCACTGCGAGGTCAAATCAATACATGTCACATAACGGGTCGACCCTTACAGTTGACAATAAGTCATAATCAGCTATAATAATCAAATAAAGTAGTCTACTACGCTGCTTCTGTAGTATTTATTCTGGAAAATTAGACTACTTTTTTAAGAGTGACATAGAACCAAGGAAAGGAGAAGTAATGGCAGCAAAACTGCGTCTGAAGATAGAAAACTGTAAGGTGTCAAAGGAAGACGGTATTAAGCTTCTTGAAAAAAGCGGGTTTCCAAGAGAACAAGCAGAGGAAATCATGCAGTCTCTTCCTAAGACGGTCACATTCAAGTCAGCATCAAGAAGATTTGGAACTTTTAAACTGCTGCAAATCGGTTTTGATGTAAAATTAACTTAAGCGTGGAATTTTTTGGCGCTATTCCAACAATACCACAGGTATAGACCGCTCTTCGCTGCCTGAGCGGGTACGCACAAAATAAACGCCTGCAGGTAGACGCTTGCCGTAACTGTCCGTACCGTCCCAAATAACAACTGATTCCTGATTGCCGATGCTTGATTCTGGATAGAAAGACCTCACCAAACGTCCACTGGCATCATAGATATTAAACCCTATGCGCTCTGCGCCATGCTCTATGCCAAAGCTGACTGTCGTCAGCTTTGAAAACGGATTCGGATAGGCCTGAATGCCCGAAAGTCCAGCTGTTACAGGATCGTTAAGCTCTCCAACATGCGTCATGCCAACTAAAATCGAGTCAATATAGGGTATCTTATTCCGAGCGGTAACCGTAACATGCATGTAGCCGGGATTGAGCGGATACTGGCTGAAATGAAATTTTATCAGCCCGTCGTCAGGCGTATAACCATATTCGTACACCGTTGTATCGAGAAGCACGCAGACCAGAGCAGATTCAACCGGTTCATCTTGGAAAAGCACGGTGATCACCAGCGAATCTTGTTCAAGGGACAACGTTGAATCATGGATCACGTCGAGGCGCTTCGGGACTGCGGTCCAGAGCCTCATCGACGGATCTCCACACGTAGTGAAACCCCGGTATTCAGACGACGAATTATACATGCTGTACACATTCAAGCGCCCACCTTCACAAGCCTCGCCAAATGTCTGCTTGCGTTGTTCAAAAACTGCATGCATGAACCCCTTGGCTACGGCACTCCTAAGATGAGCGATATTGCTGCCGCTGGTGGTTGTTGCGAAATACCCTGCCGCACCTCTCGGCGATGTTGGCGTGCCGGTCAGCAGCCATTTCTCGGCTGCGGCCGACGTATAACCCGTATTGAGCGTTCCGCACGTAACTGAAAGTACAATAGGAAGCATAGCGCCGTTCTGAGTCTGGTTCGCATCCACGGCGAACGGGGTATACCAGTTGTTTGTCCCACATCCGCGGTACAAAACAAATGCCCGTCCCTGGTTAACCCTGTTAATTACTGTGTTGTAGTTATTCCCAAGCAGCTTGGAGAGCGTATCAATAGTGTGATAACCGTTTGCCAGCATGTAGCCTTTCGCGTACCGCACGTCGTCCCAATAGATGGAATCATCACTCCAGTAAGGCGGTGGGTATGTATACCCTTCCTCATTGGCGATCAGACACGCATTCAGGAACCAGGATGAGTCCGCGATATAGGGTGTCTTTTCATACAAGAGTATTTTGTTAACGACAGTTCGTGCTTCAGTATCGTTGTGTACGGTCAACCGGCCCGAGAGTATCTCGTTATAGATATCCGTATCCATATTTGTGTAGTAGTTATCCGAATAATTGTAATTGGAAAATATGTAGAAAGGTATGTGATAGGGTGAGCCAACGAGCAAGATATATTCAGGTTGAATCGGCCATGTATCGTATGCATTATCGATATAAGATTTGATAGCGGTTGTCGTACTGCCGATCTGTGAGAGTTTTACCACCTTTGTTTTCAATCCCATTCGATGCTTCCACTCGGCCAGCGGCTGGATGGCGTTGTAGAAATCATCATGGGTTATTATCAAATAACGCGCGCCTGATTCCTGCGCAAGAACTAATGTGCACAAAAGCAAAAAGACCGACACATATCTTCGCATGTAAACTCCTTATTTTATGGATTATATCTATAAGTGCTTAAGTGTCAAGAATTTATTCTTGTGGGGTTCGAATTTCAGCGCCCTGAGGCTCCCTCAAATCCAAAAGGGCACGTAAATTCAGCGTTTAGCAGACTTCTATAATGCCTATCTTATCAACAACAGCTTCTCGCTTGCCCTCCAGTTGTCTGCCTCTAATGTGACAAAATACACGCCAGCCGGTACCTGCTTACCCGCCATGTCAGTACCATCCCAGGCCACCGAGGCGGAACTTGATAAGTAAGAAGTAGGAACTGAGAAGTATTTCACCAGACTTCCCGTAGCATCATAAATGGCAAGATCTATGCGCTCTGCGCCATGCTCTATGCCAAAGCTGACTGTCGTCAGCCTTGAAAAGGGATTCGGAGTGGCCTCTAATCTTACCGGTCGAGTGTAGTCAGTTTTCGTCTCGTCGACCCCTGTGGTCGGCTGGAGACTCACAACTGTGAAGTCGTAATCCCAAAAACCTCCGGCACCACAGTTATCTTCGCCTGCCGCATAAATATTACCATCCAAGCCATAATCGATCGCATATGCCTCATCCCAACGGTATGACTGTACTGCACTATATGTATAAAGCCAGTTTTCAGTTCCGTCGTCAGCAAGACAGACGACCGTGAAATCCGGTCCTCTCAACTCATCACAGACCATTCCTGCAGCATATATGTTTCCGTCAGAACCATACACTATGTCTTTGGCGAAGTCACGATCGTTTGCCTTTCCGTTACGCTGGTACGTCCAGTTTGTGTCACCGGCAGTGCTGAGGCTTACAACAAGGAAATCTTCCGTCTGACCCGGCAACAAGCATTTCCCGGCCGCGTATATGTTATTGTCCAGACCATAGACAACAGCACTCGCAAGTATGAAAATATACATAATGTCACTTGGGTATCTGAATACCCAGTTTTCATCACCATCATCAGTCAGGCTTATCACAGTAAAGTACCAACATGAATCTGCCCCGATCGAATAGCCCGCTACATAGATATTACCATCCAGTCCATACGCAACCGAATGAGCTGCATCATCACCCAACGTTCCGCCGTAGCAATAGGTCCAGTTCGTATCGCCGGCAGTCGATAGGCTCACGACAAGAAGATCATAGTAACTAGCTACGTCCCAGTTGTCACCGGCAGCGTAGATATTCCCATCTGCACCGTAGGCGATCGCTTTTACCGTACCACCCGAGGCCGCGGTACCACCATGACGGTAGGTCCAGTTCGTATCGCCAGCAGCCGAGAGACTTACGACAAAAAAATCACCCCCGCCTAAATGAGCATTTGAAGTACCCCCGGCATAGATGTTTCCGTCCAAACCACAGGTGATCGCATGCGCCGCATCGTAATCTTCAATAGTGCCCGGTCCATCATGCCGGTAAGCCCAGTTCGTATCGCCACCGGTCGTCAGGCTCAAAACGGTGAAATCAGAATATGTAGCAGGAGCTGAGCTCATACCAGCTACGTAGATATTATGATCCAGCCCATAGTCAACTGCAAATGCAATATCCTCAAGATTCATAGGATTATACATATATATCCAGTTTGTATCACCGTTATCCTTAAAGCTGATCACTAGGAAATCACTGCTCGTGCCGACGTTTGCGGTTCTTCCCACTGCGTATATATTCCCGTCCAGCCCACATGTCAACGCCTCAGCAACGTCTATATGGTTTAGATTGCCGTCATATGTATAGACCCATCTTTCTATCTGCGCGAGCAGAACGAAGGGTATTATCATTGCCAAAATAAATTTCATATGAACCTCCCTCTTGCGTTATTTACTTTAATTTCAAAATACTCTGACTGTGACCCATATACATCCCCTCACACAGATATTCTACAGCCATATCTCACACAAATATCACAGAATATATCACACATCCCAGGAATACGACATACTATCATACCCTGGCCCAGAACAATGTTCAAGAAAAAGGAATCCAGTAAGAAGGTTCCTTTCGCTTCTTCTCAATGCGTCACTTTATTGCCCTTACGCAGATAAAGGCCGGCATGCGCTGGAGTTTTTTGTATGCACCGGCATCGGCTTTCTTGAATTCTTTCGTAGGCAGGGGCTCGACAATACGGTCGATCCGAAAGCCCGCTTTGATCAGAGGATTTAGAAGCGCGTGCAGCGGCCTGCGATAACCAGGCACGTATACATGAATACCAAACCCGTGCCAGATGCAGCCAACGAGTTCGGTGTTGAAATAATTCTTTGCCTTTCTCTTCTTTTTAAAGAAAAGATAATCTCCGAACGGATGGCCGTCGGAAAACACCAGTACACCGGACCGCTTGAGCAAACGGTAGAACTCCTTGAACAGAGAGGAAACATCGCGGATGTACGACATTACGAGCGGGGACAGAATAATATCGAATGACCTGCCCTTCAGAAAAAGCATTGGTTTCGTCATATCCGCGTGATGAAATTCTGCTTTACTGCCAACACGTTTTCGCGCCAATTCCAGCATCCTGGGGCTCATATCTACACCAACTACCTTTGCGCCGCGTCGCAGGAGTATCTCTGTATATGCACCCGGGCCGCAACCCGCATCCAGAACGCGCTTGCCGCGCACATTCGGCAGCAATGACAGTGTGGCCGGGCGTTCGTAATAGGCATTGTGTGGCTTGGTATCGATCAGAGCAGCATAGCGCTCAGCCAGTTTTTCATAGGCTGGAAGCGCCACGGGATTTCTTCTACGCATTCCCATCTACAAATACGATCGACGTTATTTCCGTCACTACATACCCGACTCGGGCAACAGCGTGATCTCTATCCTCCGGTTCTGGCTCCGGCCTTCGGGCGTTGCATTGCTCGCTACCGGACCATACTCTGACATACCTATGACCTGAAGCCGCGTCCCCTTGATCCCCACTTTTTCCTGCAGGAAGCGTACCACGTTCGTCGCGCGTGTGGTTGAGAGTTCCCAGTTGGTCGGGAATTTTTTCTGCAGGTTAGGATGTATTGGAACGTTGTCCGTGTGCCCTTCAACCCGGATGATCTTTTCCTGAGTATTTTTCAGCACCTTGCCAACCCGGTCCAGGATCTCCAGACCTTCCGGGGTGATCTCTGCTTCGCCCGAAGGAAAAAGGATCTTATCGACCATGCTTACCGAGAGCCGGTCAGCCAGTTGGGTGATCTTGATCTGCCCGTCCTCGATCTCCTTCTTCATATCTTCCATGAGTGTTTCGTAGGTGCCCTTGAGCCGGTCGATCTCATCCTCCTTCTCCTGTGAAACCTCGGCCACCCGCGCTTCGAGCTCTAACGTGAGCAAATTTACCTGTTCCTCAAGATCGCTGATCTTTCGCGCCAGTTTCCTGTTGCTGTTCATCAGATACAGGGAACCAATCAACGCCAGCACAACGATTATTACGATAGTTACGACATACTTCATCATCCTACCTCCTTTGTTCTAATGAAAGAGTGTAGCCGATATGCCGGGAGACGTCAAGAAGTTAACAAAACCAAGCTGTCGAAGATCCTGCCGTTGGCCCCGCGGGGAGCAAGGGCTATATTTTGTTTACTTTTCTTTTGCATGCCACATTTGTATATTGACAATATGGCATTTGATTCTATAATACTCAAAATGTAAATATGATAAGGAGGTAGAATATGAGTATTAAAGATTATCTGCGTTTGACACTCACCGTAATCATAACGTTTTTAGGCTGCGCCCAGCAAGAGGTGGAACCCACTGAGCTCATTCGTGTCGGGCTTGATGGTAAACATGGATATATAAATGCTAAAGGCGAGATCGTTATTGAAATCAAGTATGATGACATATGCTTTTTCGCCGAAGACGTAGTTGCAGTCAAGATTGACGGCAAGTGGGGATACATCGACAAAACAGGGGCTGTAGTGATCCCACCCCAATTTGATAACACCACTGGATTTTCAAATGGTTTGGCTCCCGTGCAAATTGCTGGCAAGTGGGGATACATCGACAAAACAGGAACAATAGTTATCCAACCCCGATTTGATAATACCTCTCGATTTTCAAATGGCTTAGCTCCCGTTGAAATCGCTGGTAAATGGGGATACATCGACAAAGCAGGAACGGTTCTCATCGAACCCGTGTTTCAATCCGCACGGGATTTTTCAGAGGGACTTGCCCCAATAAAGTTGAACGAAAAATGGGGTTTTATCGATACGACGGGCCGCATGGTAGTCGAACCCGAATTCGCTCACGTGCTCCCTTACGGTCGCGGCGCTTGGAGAGTAACAGTTGGCGGCACAAAGGGTGAAAGTGGCCAGCACATCGGATCCCATTACGGTCTGATCAACAACACCGGGGAGTATGTAATCGAACCCATTTATACCCAAATTGCCCCGTTCTCGGATGATGGATTAGCAGCTGTCATGGTGGGAGGTGAATTAGAATACAGTAGCTATTGGAACGGAGAATGGGGATTCGTTGATACGACGGGCACCATCGTGATCGAACCCCAATTCAAAGAGGTACGAATATTCGCGGAAGGACTGGCCGCAGTGAAGGTAGATAAAATTGAGGAAAAAGACAGAGTCGATGCAGAGGGCAAGTGGGGCTACGTTGACAGAACCGGAAAGTCTGTCATAGAACCTATATTCTCTCAAGCCACCAGTTTTTCTGAAGGATTAGCAGCCGTGGCCGTGAGTGATCCCAATGATCCAGGCACAAAGTGGGGGTACATCGACAAATCAGGCCGCTATGTCATTGAACCTAAATTTTGGGAAGCTGCGCCATTTTCAGGTGGATCTGCCTTTGTACTACTCAATGATCGGTACGGATACATCAACAAACACGGCCGATTCAAACCCGCGCCCAAAGGATTTCCGCCGACAGGTGATTGCACGAGTTGGACCCGCCTCCGATCGGGCATCGTAGTAGTAACATCCAACCTCATAAATGCATTGATCAACAAAAAAGGCGAAGAGATATTCAAAACTTACTCCCGCGTTGGACCGTTCCAGGAAGGCCTCGCAATAATTAGCTCCCCAGTGATCAACTTATATGGATATATTGACTGCAGCGGCAGAACGATCCTTGAACCACGGTATGACTATCCATCCAGATTTTCTGAAGGGCTCGCAGCTGTAGGTGACGCAAAAGGGGGTACATACTACATTGACAGAACCGGCCGAACAGTCCTAAGGATACCCTACGACTATAGTCGTGAATTCTACGAAGGATTAGCGGCTATTGAGATCGAAGGCAAACATGGTTTCATAAATCGAGAGGGAAAGATCGCCATCAATCCACGATTCGACGATGTTGGCGATTTCAGCGAAGGCCTGACCGCGGTCATGGTCAATGGCAAATACGGATTCATCGACACCACCGGTGAAATTGTCATCGAACTCCAGTTCGATACCGCAGGCATCAATATCCTACCATATCGAGCACTCAGGGATATCAAGTTTACAGAAGGGCTGGCACGCGTCAGGATTGATGACACGTGGGGCTATATTGACCGTACTGGCACTATTGTATTGGGTCCGCGCTGGGAATTCGCCCATCAATTCTCAGAGGAACTTGCTGCCGTCGTCGAAGATGGCAAGATTGGCTTCATTGACCACAAAGGTGACTATATAATCCCGCCGTCATTCGAATGGTCTGCACGCGATGCACGCCGTGATCTGTTATTCTCTGAAGGACTTGCGGCGATCACGGTGAACGGTGATATGGGATACATAAACACGAATGGTAATATAGTAATCGAGCCCACATATGCTTTTGCGCACCCTTTCTACAACGGCGTAGCTCCAGTTGTGACCAAGTATGTTGAAACCTATGTTATAAATGAACATGGGAAATACGTCTGGGGTCCTGTCAGAGAGTTGAGTCACAGATACGCGACGCAGAAGAAACAATAGGTTCACAAATTCAAACAGTCGCAGATCTTGGGGAATGAAGGTAGACAAACCCAACCTGTCGTAGATCCTGAAGAATGAAGGGCTATATCTGGTTCACTATGTTGTGTTCGCAGTACGGTAGTGAGAACTAACCAACGCGCAGGGCCTTGATGCTCTGCCCTATGACTAGCGTAAAGAGACTGGCTCCGGCAATTAGCAGCCATCCGTTCAGGCCCGGATCAGTGACCTTCAAAACGGTCGCAAAAACAGGAACGTAAATAGCGACCAGTACTAAACCAATGCAAAGAAACAGAGCTCCCCAGACATAGCGGTTGCGCGTTATTCCGTTGCACAGCAAGCGCGAACCTTGATCCCGCATGTTGAACACATGCCACAATTGCGCGAAAGCGAGGGTAAGGAATGAAACGGTCATTGCTTTTTCCCGCGCGAAATTCAAACCATATATCGCGACGACAAGAACGCCGAGTACTGACACCGTGATCAGGAAACCATAGATACTGATCAATACCCAATGACGCTTTCCCAAAATAGCTTCCCCCGGATCGCGCGGCGGTCTTCTCATGATTCCGGCATCACCCTCGCCGGCACCAAGTGCAAGTGCAGGGAAGACATCGGTTATCAGATTAAGAAAAAGGATCTGCAGGGGAAGAATGGGTAGCGGTATGCTGAGGAACGATGCCAATGCTACACTCATCACTTCACTTACGTTGCAGGAGATCAAATATACTACGAATTTCCGGATGTTATTGAAAATGACGCGCCCCTGTTCGATCGCCGCAACGATCGTAGCAAAAGCATCGTCTTTGAGTACTATGTCGGCAGCTTCGTGCGCCACCTGTGTTCCCCGCAGCCCCATGGCAACACCGATGTCCGCTTCCTTGAGCGCCGGCGCATCGTTGACCCCGTCGCCGGTCATTGCCACGATGCTGCCGTTGTCCTGATGCAGATCAATAAGATTCAGCTTCTGCTCAGGGTCTACCCGGGCAAAAACCGGAACACTCAATATGTGCTGTATCTCTTCTGCTGAAAGCTTCTCCGGAGCTTTCAATTCTCTGCCAAGCATAACCTCGGCATCGCTATCCAACAAGCCGATCCTCCTGCCGATATTGCGCGCGGTAACCGGCTGGTCGCCCGTCACCATTATCACCCTGACGCCCGCCTGCCTGCAAAGTTCCAGTGCCGATTGTACTTCATTGCGCGGCGGATCATGCAAGCCAACGAGTCCGACCAGTGCGAGATTTTCATAAGCATTTGCATCAACCGAAGTCGCGTGTTTCCTCGCCAGGGCGAGGATTCTCAGACCGTGCCCGGCCATTTCTTCGTTCTTCATCAGCCACTGCTTGCGCTCCCCTTCAGACAGTTCCCTTTTACCCTCAACGCTCACCACGGAATCACACGCTCCAATCACTGCCTCGGGCGCGCCTTTGACCGCAACATAAATATCCCTATTCTTTCTGTGAAACGTCGCCATCATTTTCAGTTCCGGGTCAAACGCTTCTTCTCGTATCTCCGGCATCTCACCCTGGAGTTTAGACCGGGTAATGCCAGCCTGCAGTCCGGCGTGCAATAGCGCAATCTCGAGAGGATCGCCCACGCTACTCTTTTCGCCCGCATCCTCTTTTGACAGGGAAGCATTGCTGCAGAGCACGCCGATCCTCAAAGCCTCGGTCAGAGTACTACTCTCTGATGGTACTATCTTCATACCCTCTTGTTGAAAAGCCTTTACGTTGTCATCGCTGACTACTGTCACCTCGCCCGAATCCAGCACCAGGGTCGAAACAGACATCAGGTTCTCGGTCAGGGTGCCGGTCTTATCCGTAAAGATCACATTTGTCGCACCCAGCGTTTCCACTGCCGAGAGTTTCCTGACCAGTGCATTGCGCCGGGCCATGCGCAGCATTCCCCGTGCCAGCGCAAGTGTAGCGACGATGGGCAATCCTTCCGGTATCGCAGCAACGGCAAGGGCGATGCCGGTTTCGATCATCAAAAAGATACCCTTGTTAGTCAGGATGCCGGCCAATGCGATCAGCGCCGCTATGATCAAAGTCACCCAGATCAGCTTGCGCGCAAGCTGATCAAGCCGCTTCTCAAGCGGTGTTGTTTCCTCTTCGGCTTCCTCCACGAGGGTAGAGATCTTGCCCAGTTCTGTGCTCATGCCCGTCCCCACCACAACACCCTCACCCGAACCGCGAGTTATTGAAGTACCTTTGAATAACATGTTCTTGCGCTCGGCAAGCACCGAGTCGGCATCTATTTGTTTGGCATTCTTGCTGACCGGAACCGATTCGCCGGTGA
>JAOUFJ010000041.1 GCA_029858255.1 candidate division WOR-3 bacterium
GATCCAGTTCTGCGTCCTGCGAAATTCACCCAGCGCTTTCTTGCTGCCCCGTGTGCCTTGAATCAGGATACGGTGGATTCCCCTGAATAACTGCGCATTGGCCCTGGCACCTGCGACATGTTTGATTCCGTATTCCAACGCATTTATGTAGTTAATAACCTCCTTGATTTCCTTAATGTTGTCGCGGGGTTTCATATCGGCTTCGAATTCAAGTACTCCTTCAAGTGATGCCTGAGTTCCCTCTATTTGGGAGCTCAAAAGCGCCTCTTTTTTTACATACATGGCAATGAAAAACTCGGGATTGGGCAAAACGGTCACAATACCATCGAGTCGGGCAATGGACCGATCTGTCCGAGAAAGCAGTGTTTGTAGCTCGTCATCGTATTTTATCGCTGGTGCAGGAGGAAGCATTCTGGGTATGAAGGCTGCGTAACCTCCCGGCTGTTTGATATAAGTCCCGGCACGGTTACTCATCATATTGTCTCCAATTTGGTCTATTTTTCATGCTAAAATATCATCTCTATGCCATAAGTAAGCATAAGTTGACTTAAAGTACATATGATCTCTGAGTCAACAACAGCATACTTCTATGAGAATTTGTCATATAAGTCAACAATAACTGACTTAAATATTATAGTCGTAAATGGGGAGTTGTCAAGGCTATCCACGACCGTTGGGTTCGCTATTTTCGTTATTCTCGCTACTTTCGTTATTTCCGTTAGTATCGTTATTTTCGTTGATATCGCTAATTCCGTTGATTTCGTGCAGGTTCTTATCTTCCGATCTTCTGAGCATCTGCTCTGTCATATGATCCTGGATTCCCCGATCCCCCTGACTAAGTCAGAGGACAGGCAAATCGGGGAATGAAGTCAGTTGTCAGTTGGGGACAGGCATACACTTTTACACTTTTGGCCAAAAAAACCCGTTGAGTTCGTTAGTACTATTAATCTCGTTATTATCGCTATTTTCGTTAATCCCGCTCAGCGTCTCAATTTCTTAGTATCCTGTTGTTCCGCGTCGGGCGGTCACGCACATTGACATTGACGTACAGGTGGGTATCATACACCCGATGATTAAAAAGACAAATATGATGGCATTCATCTGCATTATAGTTATCATAAGTTCGTATTTCGCGGGCTGTGCCAGAAATCTCTCAGAGAAAGTGCAGCGCAATCTGCGTTTACATATAGAGAGTGCTGGTGAACCTCCCCATATCAAGATCGATGGCGAAATTATCTATTCATCCATTATCCTGCCGCGCTTCTACGAGCAGCGTGCATACATGCCGGCCTGGAGCAGTGATACTGGTTTCTCACTGCAAATAGCCGGTCTCGTCAAAGCAATCTCTGGGGCCGAAGGACAGTGCTTCATGCCCGATGATTATCATCTTAAAAAGATCACCGCGCACATGTTGGAAATAAATAAAAATTATATCCAGAGAAAGACTTTCGACGCGGCAAAGCTTGCAGAATTAGACCTGCTGCTTACCGATGCCTTCCTTATTTACAGCGCCCATCTTCTGGAAGGACGCACCAATCCGGAAACCAGATGTGCTGAATGGAACGCAGAATGTGAGGAAGCCGACCTGGCGGTTGTTCTGCAGAATGCTCTGAACTCGGGGACGATCGAAAGCACGATAAACGAGCTACTGCCAAGAGAGCCCAACTATTTTTTGTTATGCAGGAAACGGCGCGAATACGCAGAAATTAGAAAGAAAGGCGGCTGGCCTACAATACCGGATGGTCCTGATTTGACCAGCGGTGCCCAAGATAATCGTGTCCCTGCGATACGGGAACGTCTAACCATGGTGGGTGATTTACCCAGGAAACGGATAAAAGACGTACTCATGTTCGACGAAGAAATGGAGCGTGCCGTACGCCAATTCCAACGGCGTCATGGTTTAACACCGGACGGGAAGATCGACGCGCGGACAATCGGAGCGATGAATATTCCTGTCGAAGACAGATTAAAGCAGATTGAAGTAAATATGGAAAGATGGCGCTGGTGCCAGAGGGATTTTGGCGAACGTTATATATTAGTGAATATCGCGAATTTCGAGCTGGATGTCTTCGAACATGACACGACGGTGCTATCCATGCGTGCCGTGGTTGGCAAACCTTATAGAAGTACGCCTGTCTTCAGCGGTAGGATGACCTATCTCGTATTCAACCCTTACTGGAATGTGCCAAAAACAATCGCAGTGGAAGACATCTTACCCAAGATCAAGAAGAACAAGGAATACCTTACCAAGAATAACTATACAGTACTGCAGGGATGGGGAGGCGGCGAGCGTGAGATTGAACCGTCATCCATCAATTGGGCTGTACTTAACGAGAATTATTTCCCGTACCGGTTCCGGCAGAATCCGGGGCCGACAAACGCGCTTGGCCGCATAAAATTCATGTTCCCCAACGAGTACGACGTTTATATTCATGATACACCAGCAAGGGATCTGTTCAACAAGGACTCCCGCGATTTCAGCTCAGGATGCATACGAATCGAGAGACCGGCCGAACTTGCTGAATACGTGCTGAACGACACTGTCAAGTGGACGCGAGCAGAGATATTGAAGGTGATAAGAGAAAGCACAGAACGCACAGTGGGACTGTCCAGTATCATCCCTGTGCATTTACTTTACTGGACGGCCTGGGTGTCGAATAACGGCCTTCTGAACTTCCGCAACGACATTTATAATCGTGACGAAGATATATATCTTGCACTCATCCAACCTCCTTGCCCTCAGCCGCAGAAATAGAACCTGGACTGGAATCCATGCAACTGTTCATGAAGGCACATAAGTTAACCGCAATCACCGCAGTTATCATCATACTCATAACAAATACGGCCGCAGCGTTCTCTGACGGTAAAACTACTTTCTCGGTTAAGTACAAAGACGAAATAATACGCTACAAGACCTTTGGAATATATGTAATGCCCGGAGAGAAGGTCGATTTCGAAGTTCTTGATACACCCGATCAAGGGAATTACGGGCTTGAAGCGGGGGCTGACGGCATCACTAAGGTCGATAATAATAAATGGCGATGGGAGGTACCTCAGGAAAAAGGGCTGTACGAACTTGTGATAACGAATCCACCGCGGAATGATACAATGATACTCAACACTTTTGTAATGGTTCCCTTTCGACAAATCCAGGGAGAATACCTGAACGGCTATCGGATAGGCAAATATCCGGAAGAACCACTACGTGATCTTGAGATCTACGAACCTCCCGATGGATTCATAGAGGTCACGGAACAAAATCAGGATACGTACATAAGCCCGCACTTCCAATTGAAGCAGTTTCTATGCAAGCAAAACGGCGATTATCCAGAATACGTAGTGCTCAGGGAAAGACTTCTTTCCAAACTTGAGATTGTTCTGGCAAAAGTCAATGAAGCAGACTATCAATGTGAAACATTTTACGTGATGAGCGGATACCGTACACCTTATTATAATGAAGTAATACGAGATGTCAGATACAGCCGTCATATTTACGGCGGTGCCGCAGACATATTTATCGACGTAGACCCCGTAGATGGCGTGATGGACGATTTGAACAAAGATGGCAAGATAAACTACAGTGACGCAGACGTATTGTACGACATCGTTGACGACATGTACGGCAAGCCTTGGTATGAAATCCTTATCGGCGGTTTAGGGAAGTATGGTTGCACCGAATGCCATGGACCTTTTGTGCATATCGATGTCCGCGGTTTTCGCGCACGGTGGTGATGCTAAGGTGCGCTGGGGACAGGCATACACTTTTAGACTTTTGAACAAAAAACCCGTTAAGGTCGTTATTCTCATTAATCCCGCTACTATCGTTATTTTCGTTAGGCTCGTTATTACCGTTAATTGCTTTTTTGTCGCGATAACACAATTGCGAATTTACAGATGTTGTTCTCGATGCGTTCCTCACCTCACTTACTCGAACTGTAAGTGTTCTTACCCTTCGAGCATGTCGAGAAGTTTACATGGTATTCCAGCGATAGTAACGATATTAACGAACTCAGCGGGAATAACGTCGTGTCTATTTTATTTTAATCACCTTCTGGACTACTTCACCGTTAATCTCTATGAAGTATATACCCGGCTTCAAGTTGTCGTTGGCGACTTGGCGACCCGTGATATCAAAGAGGCTGTAAACCCCGTCATCCGGCAGCCGGATTTGACCAGTGATCACCGTTGGAAAAACGGGTTCTGACGAAACAATGTTGTTACCACCTTCTTCAATGCCAACAACATCACTCTCCCACCAGGTTATCTCATCGACACCGGTTGACGCGCCCAGGACATCCAGATCGCCGTCACTATCCACGTCGGCGGCGTAAACCGCGGTGGCCCCCGTGTCATACGTCGCAATTGTGTGCTTGGTGAAGTTTTCTAAACCGTCGTTCTCGTACCAGGCAAATTCATTTCCATAGTACGCCGCGCCAATCACATCAAGGTCCGTATCGTCATCCAGATCAGCTGCAAAGACCGCACTTGCATGCAGGAGGTTATTGTCGATTATGTGTTCGACAAAATTCTCATTACCGTTGTTCTCGAACCAACTAAGCCGGTCAGCACCTTGAGCCGTACCCAAGACATCCACGTCACCATCTCCATCCAGATTTATTGCATAGACAGAGCGTGCCTGGTTGAATCCAACTACAACCGTACGCTCAGTGAAGTTTTCACTACCATCGTTCTCCCACCACTTTATGCTATTGGCATAGATTCCTGCGCTGAGCACGTCGATGTCGGTATCGCCGTCAAGGTCGCAAGCATATAGACCTTGAGGACCGACAAAACCGACACCCACAGTGTCAAAGGTGAAGTTCTCATTGCCATCGTTCTCCCACCAGAAGATATCGCCGGTCCAGTATCCTGAAGCCACGATGTCAACATCTCCATCCGGTTCCATATCGATCCCATAGCAGGCAATCGCCGAAGTCAGAGCCGGTGTGAGCGCATGATAGGTGAAATTCTCATTGCCGTCGTTCTCCCACCAGGCAACGATGTCGCCCTCACTGGCTGCACCAATTACATCAATATCGTTGTCGCCGCCTATGTCAATTGCGTGCACGCAATACGCTCCATCGAAGTTATTGGCAATGACATGCTTGGTGAAATTTTCGTTGCCGTCGTTCTCCCACCAGGCAACGTCGTCATCATCATAGGCAGTTCCCAGAATATCAGTATCATTATCGCCATCCAGATCAATAGCATAGACCCAAGAAGCAAACATGAAGTTCGTGTCAACAATGTGTTCAGTCCAGCCAATTTGGGCGGGCAAAAATGCAGGCGATAGAATCAATGTTAGCGCAAATACAACTACACTTCTCATAAATACCCCCTTGAGCTTTTACGACGCTCATCGATTACAGTGATAACAAATATGATTACGGTGATTATCACCGACACTTTAATAGATCATTCTAATAGCATGATTTGAAGTTGTCAAGACCTACCTCCCGGCTCGACCCTCGATATTGGATACTTGATACTGAATACGAAAAACGTTAGTTTCGTTAATATCGTTATTACCGTTAGTTCCGTTAATCTCGCTAATTTCGTTGGCTTCGTTCCCCGTATTCTTCGAGCGAACGTAGTGAGTCGAGAAGTAGGAGATTTCGTCACTCACAATACGGGCTCGCAATGACAGAGGCATTAAGTATGTAGCGTCGGTGTGTTGACAATCGAGTGATAACGTATATACTACAACCTCCAAAGGAGATAGAATGAGTTATTTAAAATATTTCACAAAATCGATTGACGAAACGGTGACAAAACGGGTTTCATGCCGCACGTTTGAAAACAAATTACTCGATGAGAAGCACAAGGAAGAATTACTAACTTTCTGCAGGACTTTGAATAGAGGACTTTGGGGAGAGAAGATCGACTATAGTCTCGTTGAGTGTAGTTTGGATGAATTGAAGAAAACGAAGATGTCGGCGTTCGGATTATTTAAAAACGTAAGGAGTTTTGTCGTCGCCATAATCGATAAGGCTAATTTACACCATATAAGTTACGGTTATGCATTAGAACATATCGTTCTGAAAGCAACCGAACTCGGCATCGGCACATGCTGGGCAGGCTATTTTGACCCCCGTGTGATGAAAGACATCAAAGTAGAAGAAAATCAGACTGTACCAGCCATCATACTGGTCGGGTATGCAGCGGAAAAGCGTACATTGAAGGAAATAATCGCCAGGTTTGCCATCCGGGCCTCAAAAAGGCGTGATTGGAGAAAATTGTTCTTCCATGGGGATTTCGGCAACCCGCTGAGTAAAGAAACAGCCGGACATTACGCTGGAGCACTGGAAATGCTCCGTCTTGCACCATCGGCTGGCAATACCCAACCGTGGCGTATAGTCAAGGAGAACGACCAGAATATATATCATTTTTTCAAAAGAGTGGTGAATCCGAGTTACGAGAAGCACAAATTGCACGATATTGATATCGGCATCGCGATGTGCCATTTCGAACTGGGGGCAGCAAAGAATGGATTGGACGGCAAATGGGAGCGCACCGACCCGCACTTGACTGAGCTGCCATCGAAAACACACTATATGATAACATGGACACACGATACAATATAGAAGCATAGAGCAAAGGGCATGGCGCCAGCGCAAAACACCAGAGAAATTAGGCAGTTAAGAAGATGAGACTGAGACGCAGGATCTCCCTTGAGGCTCGCAGTATCACGTTGTTCGCAGAAGTCGCACAAACGTTGACTACCTTAATTTCGAGCGAACGGAGGGAGTCGAGAAGTGCAAGCCACCGGGGACAGGCACCTTACGGAGCCAGTCCCCTCGAGCGTTACGTCATGCGTATGGCGTACAGCGTGCCGTTTGTAGCGTCAGGAGTCGATCATTGACATCGATTTCAGATTCCCTATACTAACTTTCAAATTGTATAGCGAAGCATGCAGGAGGAATGATGATAGCATTGGTATTGTCTTTGTTTCTTGTTAATCAAAAAAGCGTCGAGTTGAGATATACTACAGAGGCGCCGCATATCGACGGAGTGATCGAAGGCCTGTGGCTGCAGGCCGATTCGGCTTACGACTTCATACAGTACCAGCCGAATGACCGCATGCCGGCTAGCGAACAGACGGTCGCTTATTTCCTTGCTGACGATGATAATCTCTATATTGCGTTACGCTGCTACACTCCGGGCAGAAAACCAGTGGCATCTTTCAAGGGACTGGAGGATCATGTTTGGATATATCTAGATACCTTCAACAGCAGGAGCATGGCATACATGTTCGCCGTTTGCCTGAGCGGACATTATGACGACGGTTTGCTGCTCGAGGACGGCAGAGTGCAGGATGTTTCATGGGATTATGTTTGGTTCTTCGGTCAAAAAATGTATGATGAGCACTACGAGATCGAGATAAAAATCCCGTTCAAATCGATCCGGTATAAACAGGGACTGGACGAATGGGGACTTAACATCCGGCGCTGGCATATCAAGGATTATGCTGTATCCCACTGGACCGAGGTGCTTCAGCAGCATGGAATGCAGGTCTCTAATTTCGGAACACTGAGAAACGTCCACCCAAAGGCGAAAGGGTATTACGTAGAACTATACCCGGAAGGTTTTTTCAGGTACGACCGCAAGGGAGATTCGACAGATTACACGCCCAGCCTTAGTTTCAATTTCAAGTGGGATCCATCATCGCAGACGACCCTTAACGCCACGGTCAATCCCGATTTTGCGCAAATCGAATCAGACCCTTACACGTTCAACCTCTCGCGTTATCCGGTGCGCCTCGACGAGCGCCGGCCCTTCTTCGTCGAAGGTCTAGATGTTTTCAGAATGTCGCATTTGGGTCTGGGCTTCTTCAATTCACTCGATATCTTCTACAGCCGCAAAGTAGGTGAATCGCTCCCGCAACCCTGGCTTGGGTCATTACCCATCCTCGGCGGATTGAAACTGATAAATAAGGGAAGCGACTGGAACTTCGGCGCGCTCGGTGCATATACAGGCGAATTCAATGATACCACAGCCAGCGATACCGTAGACATACCGAACCGCGGTTTTGGCGTGGCCCGGATCAACCGGGCCGTTTTCGATAACTCTGAGATCGGCATGATGTTCAGCGGCACCGCAACGAGCCGTGATGATTACAATTATGCACTTGGATTGGACGGCGCGTATCGCGCCGGTCCTTCACAGTTCATAATACAGTCGGCGTTTAGTGATAAAAATACCAAACGCGGCTATGCGGTATCATCCGGAGGCATATACCGTTCGAGCAATTTCATTGGCGTAGGAAGTTTCGTTGCAGTGGATGATTCTTTTGATGTCGGCGATATGGGATACGTTCCCTGGCAGGGAGTCACCGACCTGTACCTCGCAGCAGGACCTGCAAGATATCCCGAGACTGGGCCGATACTCAGATTCTATCTTGAACCCGGATTTGTTCTAACCAAGTATCCGGAAAGCGACCAATGGTCAAAATTCGTTTCCTTATTCATTGAACCGCGTTTCCGGAATCTCTGGGGATTCAACATCTACGCGCAGGCAGGCAAAATGTATGAGGCTGATACCGATTACATATACCGGAGTGTTGAGACTTCAGTTTGGAGCGGACTACGTGAGAACATAAATCTTAACTTCGGCTTTGATTGGTCCCATCGCTATAACTACTACCGCAGCGCGATCCACGGACAAAAATGGATTGGCGACCAGCTCTGGATCTGGCACTGGATGAGTTTCATGCCTATTTCACAATTATCTCTCATCACCTACGGTGATTTCGTCATGGAATGGGACCCAGATGGAGACCTACACGCGATCACCCCAATATGGACACCCCGCATCGAGTACCAGATAAATGCCGACATGGACATTTCGATCTACTCTGAATTCGTTTTCGTTACCGATCAAGGGAACCTTAGAACGGCCGAAGTTTATTCAAACCGCGTTGGATTTCTATTTGCATGGAATTTCTCTCCCAAGAGTTGGCTGTATGTTGCCTTCAACAACCTTCGCACCGACGAGGGCGAGGGATTAGAATTGGCTGAAAGGATAGCGGCGGTCAAGATAAAGTATCTGATATACTTCTGATACAAAATAACCGTTTCAAACGTTGGGTTCGTTATTACCGTTATTTTCGTTAATATCGCTGCAATAACATTCTGAATTGCGAATTTCATACAAGATGTTATTTTAGTTGTTCCCGCTACGATCGTTAATAGCGTTAGTCTCGTTCAAATACTGAGATTGCTTCGCTTTGCTACGCAAAGCTCGCAATGACGGTGGGGGTATGCAGCGTCGAGGAGGGTATCACCCTCACCTTAATCCTCTCCCCTCAAGGGCGAGGAAAATCGTGGCGTAGAGCATGCGGCGTCATGCGTCCAAGGGGACAGGCACCTTTCGGAGCCAGTCCCCTTGGACCGATAAGCAAACGTACGGTAAACCTTCTGGTTTACGACGAATTTTACCCAAAAGTTAACAAAATATAGCAGGTTGGAATGTTTACTTTATCACCGCGATTTCTGCAAGGCTGAGTTCCTTCAGGAGCGCAGCGACGTGACTTCAGTGAAAGCGTATCTTCAGTCTGCACGAGCAGACATGTCTTCAGTTCGCGTGAGCGAGCGTGACTCCAGGTATTTTCCCGTGGTTACGTTAAGTTATCCGTTCCGCGCACATGTAAGCAGCTTTTACCGCGGTCGGAATGCCACCAAACTCGTACGCCCAGCATGAACTTATGTACAAGTTCTTGACCGGCGTGTCGATCGTCGTGCTGCCCGGATTTTTGTAAAACCACTTATTGGGATTCCACGACCATGCCGACGAAGCGCCGTCACTGTTGCCGGTATACCGTTCATAGGTCAAAGGGGTCGCCGAATCCTCGAATTCAATACGCTTCTCTATATCAGGAATTATCGATGAGAATCGTTTGACCAGAACTTTCTTTGCTTTTTCCTTTAATTCTTTATAGACCTTCCGGTCGCCGCCACCCCAGTTGTTCATCCACCTGAACGGTACCATGCAGCTGATCATCAATGAGGACTTACCTTTCGGTGCGAGTTCTTCATTCATGAGCGAAGGTGAATATGCATTGAGCCAGACCTTTTCAAAAAACTTCTCGTCTTTCGAATCACCCATGTCAGGCCCCGGTGGGTCACAATCGCCGTACAAGACATGAGGGACCTTCAAATACTCCCGCATTTTCTCTCGAGAGATATCCAGTCCTAAATATACCACAAAAAAGCCTTCGGATACTGCTGCATTTTGGATCTTTTCTACGAAATCACTGCTGAGCAATGACCGGTCATCAAGCAGATTCAAGAAAGTCTTTTTGTAGTCGCTGGCTGACAAAACATAATCCGCCGCATAGTCTTTTCCGCCGCAGGTCACACCGATCGCTGCCCCATCTTTCGTGAGTATCCTTTCGACCTTTGATTTCAGTTTCAACTCACCACCGAGTTTACGGAAATTCTCCGCGAGAACATCTGCCCAGGACTGCATACCCGTCTTTAGGGTCCAGTAGTCATTAAGAAAGGACATGAATGCTGCCGGCACAATCATCGCGGACATGTCGGGATACCCAACATCTTTGAATGTGAAATACACTTTTGAACCTTTGTCAAAATACATCTCGGCAAATTCGGACGAAGTCATCTTTCCATACTTCCGGACCATACCAATGAACTTTGACATACGGAACGGGAATGTAATCTTGTTCAAGAAGGTCTTAGGCTTGTCGAGCCCTCTGTATATGTCACACAAGCGGTCGATTTCAGCATAATATTTTAAGAGCCTGTCCTTTTCCGACGGGAACGCTTCGAGTATTGATTTCTTCATGTCATCAAGAGAATGCATCACAAAATCGTAGTCCGGCGAGACCCAACGTGCTATCTGGCGGGTGAATTGTAGTTTGTCATAAACGCCGATATCACGCATGGCCGGGAATATCAAATCTGCCATCTCAAAAGACAATGTCCCGCTCTCAAAATAGTACCCTTTGCGCCAGAAACCTGCGGTGTACCCCCCGGGCATGGTGTGAGATTCGAATATGGTAACCTTATGACCTTTCTTTGCAAGAAGATTGCCGGCCATCAGTCCGCCCATGCCTGCACCCACAATTACCACGGTACTCACTGCTGCCCCCCAATTTGAGAAACGGAGAAATGGAGATACGGAGAAAGGGAGAATTTAAACATGCTTACACTCCTTTGGCTGAAATATGGCGACATGTAGATGACACCATAATAACTTATCGTCAATTATAAATAAAGATATTGCTTTACTATGATATGGACCGTTTTTGTTTTGTCAGATTGCGAGTTATCGATATTGAGAGTAATGGTCTTTGCTTTTTCGGTGATGATACGACCAAAGAAACCGATGCGTGAATCTATCTTGGTCTGCTTTATGAGCGTTCCATCATCATCCAGCAAAAAAACAATGACATCTTTATCCAACGTTGCGGCGACAACCATCGTGAACGTACCACCGAGCAAAGCGATCTTAAACTCACCGGTTTTTTTCCGGTCCACGACCAGCGTGGTTTCCGCGAACTGTGCAAGCGGCGCTGCTTTCAGATAACCCTCAAGTTCGATTATCGGCCAGTATATCAATACTTCGTGCCGGTCCCATTCATGCGCAGAATACCCGAACAGGCGCAGTTCCTCGTCGAAAGTCAGCTCACCAGGCAGGGTTTCTGAGACCTTTATGAAACGCTTGTTCCGGTAACCGTATACCTCGGTGAGGAATCCCTTGTCGGGCAAGGTCAATACGGCAAGCTCATTACCCTTGGTACCGCTAAAGTAATCGTCTACTGAAATATCGGCAAGAAACTCTTCCCCGACAGCAATTGTATGGAGTTTGCCAGAAGCACCATCCTGCACTGTTACGATCTTCATGCCCAGCCTTATTATGTCGTCCACTTTGTCGTTGGTGAGATCGGCACGAATGGTTTTGCCGCTCATGAAAGAAAGTGATGAAACCAAAAATATGCCACATATAATTGCACACTTCTGCATGATCCCCCCTTCTTTTTGGATCCGAGAATGAATTCTAGCTCGCTGGCGCTGCCTCCGGAGTACCTGGACCCGCCTGGGCAGATTCGGTCTGCTCGAGCAATTTTCGATATACAGATGAATATGCAAGCAGGGTAACCGGTATGGTCACAAAGAGTCCAATGAACAAGCAGATCGCACCAACAACATTGATCAATGCCAGCACAAGACCGAACCCGAATAACTTCCATTTCACGGTGTGCGTTATCCTCGAGCTCATTCGCATCGCTTCAACCGGATCACGCCCCTGTTCAACCACAAAATAGCCGAAAAACTGAAATTTGAGCGCCCAATATATGCCGGGAACGATCAAAAGGAGAAATCCGATCCAAACAATCAATCCAGTCAGTATCGAAGCACCGAGGTATTTCCAGAAGTAAGGCTTGAAAGAGAACAGGTCTTCGAATTTCGGATCCTGATTGTCCAGAAACTTCAGTGCGATGCTGATCAACCCAATCGATACGATGACATCCGCAACCCAGGCAATGATCCTGAAGAAGAATGATAGCCCGATCGACTCCCTCTGCAGGATATTGGCGATAATGTGCGGCACACCAGCGAGTGCCCACGCAACGATCAGCACACCTAGAAAAAACCAGATATTGTCCTTCATGATATTCCAACCGTATTGTAGGGCTTCTTCAACAGAAAAATCTTTCTTTTCCACTACTACCTCCTTTAGCGTATTTGGTGCTCAGTTATGATACTAATATCACGATAACATTAAAATGATGTTTGTTACGTAAGTTATCATTATATATGCAGCAGTATGACTGTCAAGGCCGTATTGCTTGCGGATTCAACAATCGCTTCACTTTCAACTTCTTTCTAAATCAACAGGCTCGGTAACGTATTCTTTCCACTGCCGGTCGATCCATTCTTTTATTCCCTTTTCCTTTATTTCGCTCAAGTTATCAATACAATGGAATCTGATGACACCGGGATTGCTTTTGAGCGTTTCGCATGGAAATTCCGCGCACTCATTACATAGATCGTATCCTTTACCATGGCAGCATTGACGGATATCACATCGGTCGCTTTCAGTGCCGTGCGTGCCTGACTCAACCTTGCATCCAGGACATATCGATGACCGGGCGAATCTCTGCAATCCCTTCTTGAAATTATCCATATCGATATCATTTCCCAATTGCTTTTTCAATCCCAGGCTATCGAACATATCCGAACTCAGCTGAAATGCCTTCCTGATCCTGCCGGTGTGCCAGTCGCATATATGACAGTAAGAACCACAGAAAGATACGTGGTATTTTTTCTCCAGGTCATAATTCATATACAGACCTCCTTGAGCATCTTCGATGCTCATCGATTATCCCGACTCAATCATTGAAAGACGCACACAATGAATAATGGAATCGGGATCCTGCACAGCGGGACAGTGACAACATAAAAAATTACAGCGATATATTTTTTGTGCGTCAAAGACGCTGGTTACAACTCAATATCTAACTGTTATTTCGTAAGGTTCAGCGTCGCCGGATCTGACCAAAAATGTTAACTCTTCGCCGCTGGACCGCATCAACATATGGTTTAGTGTCCGCAGGTCGTTGCCAGCAAGGTCTACACCTTCCATGTTGA
>JAOUFJ010000042.1 GCA_029858255.1 candidate division WOR-3 bacterium
TAGTGATCCTGTAATTGGGGATGTCAACGACGATGGTTTTAATGAAGTTGTTGTGACATCGGCAGATGGCGTTTATGTGCTTGATAAAAACGGTGATTTTCTATTAAACTTACCATTGGGCCAAGATATGGATCATTCAAATATGGCGTTAGCTGATCTAGATGCTGATAACGACTTAGAAATTGTCTTTGAATATGGTTTTAAGTTATACGCAATGCACGATGATGGTACGATAATTTTTTGTGATAGCTCTGCCTGGGTTGTGCTTAATCCACCTGTTGTTGGAGATATTAATGATGATAGCTTACCGGATATTATCGTTAACTCTGAAGATTCGATTTATGCTTTGAACGCTAATGGACTTATATTAACTGGTTTTCCTAAACCTTTGACACCTGTTAGCTGGTATACTTATCCTACAATAGATGATATAGATAATGACGGCAAAGTTGATGTAATATCAAGTTCAAGTTGGATAGAGCCTACAATATCAACTGGTATAATTTACGTTTGGGCATTAGACGGTGATTATGACCAATCAACGATGCAATGGTCAATGTATCAGCACGATCCACAGCATACCGGGTATTATCATTATAGTATTCCCGGAGGTATATGTGACGAACCTGGAGTCATGTCCCGATCGATATTTTTGAGTCAAAACTACCCAAATCCCTTCAATCCTTCAACTACTATTTCATTCTTTCTTTCGTCACGTTCATACGTATCGGTGAACATATTTGACTGTCTTGGAAGAAATGTGGCCACACTGGTCTCGGCAGAGACCCAGCCGGGAAATCACTCCATAGAATGGAATCCTTGCGACCTAGAAGGCGGTGTCTATTTCTGTCGACTGCAAGCGGGTACATTCACAGAGACGAAGAAACTTGTGTTGCTCAAATGAAAATCATCGGCAACTTAACCAGTGGGTCAAGCGGACGGATTGAGCATCGGTGAAGAGAGCGCCATGGGGTTCCACATGTGCTGAAACAGAACAGCAGAAAAACCCAAAAACGGTCAGAAAGGGTAAAAACATCACCTGGTTTGTATTTACGTGATTTATATCGGGATTTCGAAGGTTGTGAAATACAGTGGAATCGGATTTTCCCCTCAGCAAAAATTGAGGGATTTACTAGAGTCCGCCGATATAATAGTATCTGCGTAATCTTTCCAGTATCACTGTAATCTATGTTTTCATCGTTGGCATCGACCTGCGTAGCAGGGTCATTGCGAGGCTGTCGTAGCTAGCCGATGCAATCTCCTAAATTTCCTCTCCCTTGATGGGAGAGGGATAGGGTGAGATTTCACATATAACTCGATGCTGCTGTGAAACAAATCGCCTTACCGTTCGAGTGAACCCATCTGCGGCGGGCGAATCGAGAACATCCAAAGTCATCTCTGCAATCTTTCGGTTATCACTGAAATCAATTGCGTAGCAATATAGTTTCTAGATTTATCCCAACCTGCTATAAAATGTTAACATCTACGGTCAAAAAGCGTGGATATTACGTTGGTTATTCCAAAGCGCGCAGAGTTTTGAAAAATAGTATACACTTTTGAGTAGCCTGTCCCCAAACCAATAATAGTGGAAGTATAATAGAGATTGTCATTCTACTCCTTTACGACAAGGTAAGCAATCAGAACATTCACCCAATCCTACCTCCAAAAAATTCTAGTCTGCAAAAAGGTTGTGTCAATGGATATTCAATCATGGATCTAAAAGAAATGAGGAGCCAGCCAAAAAGCCAGCTCCTCACTTTGTGCGGTATTTCTCTCAATACTTCATCTCGATTCTCTCGATACTATAGCGAGGCTATGGTGTGCGGTGCATTTACCAACCTGCCCCGATTCCTACGATCTTAGTCTAATATAGAATCGAAGATTCAGCGCTATCTCGGCGTCGTTCCCATCTCGTCTCCCTTAGAGGAAAAACGCTTGAAATTGAAATACTGAAGTCATATAATATAGTATGAAAAAGTTGGAGAGCGATCTCATGAAATATATGTTAGGAAATTGGCATTGTGGCTTATTTCGTCTTGAACACATCATTGTTTTCCGTCATACAGGAAAGGGGTGAAAATGCATGAAATACGTACAGTACACATGTTGTTGATGGTTACTTTCTTCCTTAGCGGTATGGTTACAGGTAACTGTCAGACCGAACCTGTGCCACAAATCTCTGTAGAGGATTTTTTTAGAAATCCCGAGGAGACTGATTACAAGCTTTCGCCTGATGGCAAGTATTATGCTTATGTGGGTTCTTATAAGGGCAATGATAATATTTTCTTGCGAGAGGTCGGAAGCCCGGAAGCCATTCGACTCACTGATGCGACGGATAGAGACATAAATAGATTTTTTTGGGGGAATAATACGTATGTTATGTATTTACAGGACAATGACGGTGATGAAAATTATAAACTCTATCGAGTTCACATTAGGCAGAAGAATGTTGACTGTATGACACCATTTGAAGGTGTAAAGGTTACAATTATAGATCTTCTGAGAAATATGCCCGATGATATCATTGTTGGTATGAACAAACGTGATCCTGAATTGTTCGATCCCTACCGTTTGAATATCGCGACCGGAGAAATGGTATTGCTTGCGGAAAACCCCGGTAATGTCAAACAATGGATGAGTGATAATGATGGCGTGATTCGAGTGGCATTTGCAGATGGGATTTTATATCGTGAAGGAGAAAGTGCCGAATTCAGAGAGGTATTATCCATCGATGTTGATGATGCCTTTGTTCCTCATTACTTTACTCCTGATAATCAACATGTGTATGCATACTCCAATCTGGGAAGAGATAAGATAACGATTGTGCAGTATGATCTCAATGAGGGTAAAGAGATACGGGTCCTTTTCGAACACCCGGTGTACGATGTGTTCGGGGATGACGAGCGCGATTATTTCAAGTGTTCGTACCGGGCACAAACACTGCAGTATGCGTTGTTTACCGCAGAGCGCAGAAAATTGCATTTCTTCGATGAGGAAATAGGACGCCTGTATGATAGATTGCTGAAAGAGATGGGAGATTACGAGATAGTATTCGAATCGTCGAGTGACGATTTCAGCAGGTTAATACTAAAGGCGAGTAGTGATCGCATGCCCGGAGCATATTATCTGTACGACAGGAATTGTGATGAACTAGAATTACTGCATAAAGTTGCCCCCTGGCTCGATGAAAACGAGATGGCGGTGATGCAGCCAGTGCATTACACTGCACGCGATGGATTAGAAATACATGGCTATTTAACGCTGCCGAAAGGCGTGAAGGCTGAGAATCTTCCGGTCGTCGTTCATGTTCATGCTGGACCGCAGTGGCGTAATTCATGGGGTTTTGATGCGAGAACACAGTTTTTTGCGAACCGGGGGTATGCAGTACTCCAGGTTAATTTCCGGGGTTCAACCGGATATGGAAAAGAATTCTTGAGAGCGGGTTTCCGGCAGTGGGGACTCAGAATGCAGGATGATATTACCGACGGGGTAAAGTGGCTGATCGACAAAGGCATAGCTGACAAAAACAGAATTGCGATATTCGGCTGGAGTTACGGCGGGTATGCAGCCCTGGCAGGCGTGACATTCACACCGGATTTGTATGCATGCGGTATTGATCTGTGGGGGATATCCAACTATTTCACGCTCTACGAAGGTTTTCCTCCTTACTGGAAATCCTATCTGGAGCAGATAAATGAACGATGGGGAGATCCGGTGAAGGATAGCCTTCAAATGTACCAGACAAGTCCTGTGTTCCACGTGGAAAATATTAGAGTTCCCGTGTTCATTGCCCAGGGGGCAAATGACTCACGCGTACGTATGAGACAGTCAGAACAGATGGTAGAGGAACTAAAGAAATACAACAAGGAATTCGAATATGAACTCATCCAGGGAGAAGGACATGCTTTTTCCAACGAGAAAAAAACAATAGACCTCATGGTGAAAATAGAGAATTTCTTAGCACGTCATATCGGGCGCGCGAAGGCGGAAGATTAATGGATCGCACCGTTAAAACTAATTCAGTGTGAGCGTAACAGTTGGTTGGGAGAAAGAGAGGTCGGCTTTCACCGATTCCTCATTTTTTGTGCGGTATCTTTCCGAATGTTTCATCTCGATTCTCTCGATACTATAGTGAGACTATTGTGTGCCCGTGTATTTACCAATCTTTTGGAGATATTGCTACAGGACTTCATTTTATTAACTGGAAATTAGTTGTCGTTTATAAGGTAGTTGTGCTCGCTAGTGGGCTGGGGTTAAATTCCGTTTCTCCAGTGAAATGCCCTTGAAATATGTAATATCTGCGGCTCAGCTTCTGCCTCAGGTATAACGCGCTTGACTGGTAATCGATTTGCACTATAGTATATTCAGAGATACGGGTTTGCTCCTTCAGGCATATAATGAAGATATAGCATTCTGTGACAAAATCATAAATCTGAGCAAAAATTGGTGCCGAAGGATCTGGGCCTGGACGATACCGCCGCGTCTCGAGACTATCTATTTATACAAATTATTTTTGCTCTGTTCAATAATCTGTATTTCATGAACATTTGTTTGTTGTGTATTTTCGCGGTAGAAGAATAGGAGGAGAGATGAAGAATGTTTTGTCAGCGATTACAGCATGTCTGTTATTGTGGATCGGTTGCGGTGGCGACAGTGAAGCGCCGGTTATCGAGATCACCCATCCGACCGACGGTTCCATGGTAAGCGGGACCGTCAACATTACTGCCGATGCAAGCGATGACAACGAGGTAGACAGTGTTCAGTTCTACATTGACGACACCCTCAGGTCAACCTCCACAGCAGAGCCGTATGGATATTCATGGGTGACGACCGGTCTCCAGAACCAATCATCGCACACTATTTATGCCATGGCGTACGATGCGGCTGAGAACGAGAGTGTGTCGGGTACCATTTCGGTAATTGTTGTCATTGAGGGCATACTCAAATGGCGTTTCGCAACAGGCGATGAGGTGCATTCATCGCCGGCGATCGGTGCCGACGGTACAGTATATTTCGGGTCATATGATCATTATCTCTATGCGATGAACCCCGATGGCACCTTCAAATGGTCATACCAAACAGGCGGTACCGTGTATTCATCACCGGCGATAGGTACCGACGGTACGGTCTATGTCGGGTCAAGCGATAATCGTCTCTATGCGATAAACCCGAATGGCACACTGAAATGGTCATACCAAACAGGCGGTAGTGTGTCTTCTTCGCCGGCGATCGGTGCGGATGGTACGCTCTATGTCGGGTCAAGTAATTACCCCTTCATAAGTTATCTCAAAGCGATCAACCCCGATGGTACCCTGAAATGGTCATGCCCAGCAGGTATGTCTATGTTGTCCTCGCCAGCGATCGGTACGGATGGCACGATATATATAGGGTCAGATGGTGGTCTCGGAGACGGTTATCTCTATGCGATAAACCCCGGTGGCGTCGTGATATGGTCATACCCAATGGGGTTCGGTCCTGTATCGTCTTCGCCGGCGATCGGTGCGGATGGCACGATATATGTCGGGTCAAATGGTAATTATCTCTATGCGATGAACTCGGATGGTACTTTGAAATGGAGATACCCAACAGGCGGTGTCGTGTATTCATCACCGGCGATAGGTACCGACGGCACGGTCTATGTCGGGGCAAATGATAATCGTCTCTATGCGATATACTCCAACGGCACCCTGCAATGGTCATACCAAACGGGCAATTGGGTGGTATCTTCGCCGGCGATCGGTGCGGATGGCACGATATATGTCGGGTCAGGTGATAATTATCTCTATGCGGTCAACCCCGATGGCACCCCGAAATGGTCATGCCAAACAGGCCCAGTTGCATTTTCTTCGCCAGTGATCGGTACTGATGGTACGGTCTATGTCGGGTCATGTGATAACTATCTCTATGCAATTCAGGGTATAGGCCCTCTGGCAGATACTCCCTGGCCGATGTTCCATCATGATCTGGGACATACAGGTAGAGTCGGTGGAGGTTATTGAGGAAAATCTGCATATCAACGCCGTCCCCAAACTTTCACTCCCATTTAGAGATTTCACCAATCTCTATGCCAAAGTGAGTTCTTAAAGCGTCAGCATATTCTTCTTTCGTTGATATTGGCAGCTCGCTGCGCTCACTGTTCTTCTTGATTACCAGTTTCGTCTCGGTCAAGGTGACGCGGCCGTCCGGTGTTGCGCGGGTACAAATGCGATTCTGTGTGTGCCATGACCGCGGCGATGTTTGATGCCACTGGCACATTTGGGCATAGTCCTGAAGTTGGCGAGGTTCAAGAGTGAATTGGTAAAAGACCTTCCATGGAGCCCCGGTTTCTCGGGCCATCACCTTCCAGTTGTCGCCATATTGTTTTACTCGGTAGGCATAGTTGCTCTGAATTTGCATTTTTCTATCATCCATACGCAATGGCTCGATGAACAGGGCGCCGAAACCGACATCAGCAAGCCATCGCTCTTCAAGTTGGACGAGCAACACCATATGGTCGAATTCCGGTCCCAGTATACCTTCGAGGTTGACACGCGCCGAAAGCATAGTTACTTTAAACCCCAAAGCACGCAGCAGAGCAGCAAACAATCCATTCAGCTCGTAGCAAAACCCGCCCCGCCTTTGTCGGACCATTTTTTCAATGAATTTTTCATCATCAAGAATAATGGTAGTCCCGAGATGAATATCAAGGTTTTCAAAAGGGATTGTCAACAGATGCGCACGGTGGAGCTGTCGCAGTGTTTCTTCAACTGGTACCCTGGAGCCGGAATACTTGATGCGATTGAGGTAGGCGTTTATGTCCACATGACACCTTGACTATATATATTTGAGATACCTTCGATGCAATTGTATGCCAAGGTACTAAAAAGTCAACCGGGTGTCCTACAACTCTTGAATAATATCGCTTTAGCGGAAAACATTCAGAAAAGTATGATTTTATTACAATCCCCCTGTTTTATGGTGGGGTGGTTCTGTTTTCCCCGCAGTTTGATTATGTTTATATTACCCGGTATTTGCCTTTGTCACAAAATCGCGCCGTTCTTTTTTGCACAATATCTGTATCAAATGACGGCCCGATAGTGCACCGATAATTGTGCCAGTAAAAGGGGCTGTCCATTGTCCCACCATATAAAGGTTATCGAGCCCGGGCAGCGTTCTTTTCAATCCCCTGTCCATCATGTTATCCGTAGTAATATACCACCCGTCCGGGGATCCTTGCCAGTTGTCAGTGTACCTCACATAGGTCATAGGCGTGGGCACATCAACCATCTCTATCTTTGACTTGAACCCAGGCCATCTTTTCTCCAGTGCATTTGCCGTCTCTTCGGCGATCCGCTTTTTCTCATTGTCGTATTTGGCGCGGTCCTTTATCAGATTTTCCCAGTATTTGTAGTCTGTTCCATACCAGACCTCGAGCGCCGACTTTCCGGGCGGTGCCGTTGTCTTGTCAAAGCAATGCATCATAACGGTCAACCACCTGAATTCGTCGTTACCGACAGTGATCGGCTTGTCCGTCTCGAATACGAAACGGGATGGTTCTTTTGAAAGGTCCATGTCCACTCCGAACATGACGTGAACCATCGGCTTCACCGGGATCCATGTTTCGTACATGTTACGGATTGCGTCATTTAGGTACTTGCCGCCAAGTATGTCGAATATTAGACGATGACCGTCTCCGGCCCATACCACGATATCGGCTTTGTGCTCGCTGCCGTCCTCAAGGCGGATTCCGATAGCCTTGTCATTTTCGATGAGGACATCTGTGACCCGGCTCTCGTAGTGTATTTCGCCGCCTATTTGCTTGTATTTCTTTGCCATCTTGAGCATGACCTTCAGGGAGCCGCCCAGGGGATATCCCGCTTCAGCGATACCGGACCGGGCAAAACCCGCCATGGCGATCAGCGGATATTTTAGCATGGGCCAGCCCGGAGAATCCACTGAATATCTGATTGTCCTTCCCAGAAACGGGTCCTTGAACCGCCCCGTGAATTCCTGTAATGTTACCTTGGAGTATTTTCTGATTAGTCCCAATAAGGGTATCGCAGAAAAGGCCAGTTTGATCTTGCTGAATATGCCGGCCAATTCGGGGGGTTCAATGGATGCGAGATCGGTTATGCTCCGGCCGAAAAAGAGGTTAATAAATTCCCTGATCAGTTCAGAGTCGTCGGGGGAGATGGCAAGCATCTGCTCTTCGAGGCGAGCGCGGTCAAGGCAGAGATCAAGCCTTTTTCCGCTCCCTTCAACAACTATCTTATTGTTGTGATAGTGAAATTCCTGATCAACGGTTACACCGAGTTCGTCCCACATCTTTTTGAACGGTCCTGTTTTTGAATTGGCCAGCATGTGCATGCTTAGATCGAACGTGTATCCTTTTCGTGTCCATGCAGTGCAGAGCCCGCCCGGGATCTTGTGCAGTTCAAAAATGGATGTCTTGAATCCGTTCATCTGTGCATAAAGACCCGTTGAAAGCCCGGAGATGCCTGCACCTACAATGATCATGGTCTTTTGCATATTATCCTCCAAAATTTCTTTTCAATGTCTTGAATGGATCGTCCAGGAGAAAATATATTTGATCATATTTCGATTCCATCGGGCAGCATACCCTATCGCCTTCAGCATACTACTTAGCTACTTTTGCCGAGGTTTCTTGAACGGGATCAGCCGGTCTACCCTTGCCTTGTAATCTTCGTACTCCTTGCCAAATGCCTTTGTGAGTTGCCGCTCCTCTGTACCGATGAAGATCATAACACCGATATACAAAAAGACCGATACTACAAAATAGACCCAGGTTAATGTGATGAGCGCGACGCCTGGGAGTATGAGGAATGTCGCGCTGGAGTATATGGGATTGCGGGCAATGCCGTAAGCGCCGGTGGTTACCAGCCTGCCTTTGGAAAAGCCGGTGATTAACTGGACGATCGCAGTTGCCCACAGGAGCAATCCCGGAACGAGTAGCAAATATCCCAATGTTTTGATAGAACTAATACCCTCGGGTAATGCTGCCATTCGGGGCAAATGGGTGTCGACCAGTATGGCGGCGATCAAAAACGGTAGTACAGAAAGGATGATCTTCCCGCCCTGTCCGACGATGTCCATGTCGTTTTGCTTTTTAAAGATGTTGTTCATAGTATGTTTCCTTCTCTGAATTGAAGGGTTTTTGAATATATACCCATTAACTGGGCTTGTCCCAAAATATGGTGACCCATTGCTTTTAGAAGTTTTTTTCGAGTCATTTTCAAATCTGTTTTAATCTCAGCATCCAGGGCGAATATTTTGAAATAATAGCGGTGTGTTCCAAATGGAGGATTAGGCCCCATGTAGGCGTTTCGTCTGAAGAAGTTTTTACCCTGAATTGTTCCATCAGATAGGGATTCTTGCTGAGGAATTCCTTCCTGTAATTCTCTCTTTTCAGAGGGGATATTGTACAAGATCCAATGTGGGATTATGCCGAATATTGGAGCATCTACATCTTCGACAGTGATCGCGAAATATTTTGTCTGCTCGGGTGGGTGCTCCCATTGTAAAGGCGGAGAAATATTCTTTCCTCGACGAGTATTGGTGTAGAGATCCGGAATCAGTTCTCCATCTTTAAATGCTTTACTGAATATTCTAAATTCCATATTCAAAACCTCGTGGTAAGCATAAGACCTACTCCTTTGAAAGCATCCCCTTCTCGAGCGGTTCCCGCGAGCGTTGCCCGCGGTTGGCTGCAATGACCACGGCAACCGCACCCCACATCACGGCGGCCCATATGATGCCGAACAACATGAGAGGTACACCCACTATTCCCATTGGAGTGAAGATCCGTGCGCTGCTTGTGAGGCTCATGTGCATGAGCATTGCTAAGAGCAAGCTTCCACCCGTACGATCGTAGACCCATACGATTAGTACCCTGAAGGCCACCAGGAATAAGAAGGGGTCCATCAAATAGCTGACCGTGGACAGCGCTCCGCTGACCGTGCTGCTGGCAAATCCTAACCAGATGGCCGGAAGTATGTGCCAGACAGCCCACGGAAGACCCACGATGAGACCCGTGCCGAGGATTCTGTAACGCTGTCTCAGTCGGGGTGTGGCAAACCCGGTCCAGCCGAGTTCCTCGAATAAGCCGGCCATCAGTCCTGTGACGAGACCCATAAGCAAGTGGGACAACTTATTCTCGGCTGCCAATATGCCGGGGAAAAACTCAGGGGACAGTAGCGAGAGTATAGAGTATATGGCCATCATCAGTAGCGGAGCGGCGAGGAGTGCTACCGCGTACCAGCGAATGCCAACCCGCCACATGAATAACCGCGACTTGACCTCGCGTAGGCCCGTCCTTCCATAAGCGAGAGCAGTCAATAGAATACCAGATACACTGGGTCCTGCAAGGATCGCCAGAATCACAAACGGCAACAGCTTATCGAACTGCTCACTGGTGCACAGGATCCTGCCAGGCCCGCCGATGACCAGAAGTATGCCGCCCCATGAGATAATGAACGTCAGGGCAAAGTAGACCGGTACTGGATGCCGTTTGATGAAGACTGAAATTCTCATTGATCACCTCGGTCTAATATTTCTAATAGTTGCGCTATTGCCTCAATCGTCGGATGGAATCATACATAAATGCAAACAAAAAGCAAGGGGGGATAATGCTTGTGTTATTTCCTATGGTGCCAGCGATGAGATATTTGTCTGAAAACGCCGGAATATAATAGTTGTCTGGTGATGAAATATCGTGATTGGGACGGCTATGCTGTATTATCTACAGTCTTACTGCTTATACAGGTCTTATTATAATAATCGTCTATTTCTTTTCTAAGATTGTTCTTGATATCTTCGTTGCACCAAGCTGAGTTGATCGCGTTTTCAAGCAAGACTTTCACATCTTTCTTTTTGAATCCGATTTCCTCTAACTGTGTGAATTCATTCTCCAGGCTTGTATTGAACATCTTCGGATCATCAGTATTGATAGATATATTCAAATCATTATTGTAATATTCCCTTACCGGATGATCAATGAGATTCTTCACAACTCCAGTTCTGACATTTGAGATTGGGCATAATTCGATCGGTATTCTTCTTTCTTTTACATGATTCAGCAACTTTGGATCTTCAATGATGCTTGTCCCATGTCCTATTCTATCGGGATGGAGGTTTTCCAATACCTCCCATATACTAGCAGACCCGGCAGCTTCTCCGGCATGCACTGTCGTATGAAAACCGTAATTTCTTGCTTTTTCATAGACTTCCTCGAATGGTTTCGGTGGGTATAAGTGCTCTGAACCGCCCATTCCCATCCCTGCCAGGTTATAACTCTTCATCTCCTTCATCTGCTCAAGCAGCATCATGCCATTCTCAGGCCCGAAGTTTCTGCTAATATCGAAAATGAAATTCACCGTGATCCGGTCGAAGAAATCTTTTACCCCATCATGAAGCGCTTCCAGCAATTTTTGCGGGTCAATGCCCTTATCCATGTGGTCTCGGGGCGTAAAGAAGAATTCCACGTACCTGTGATTTTGGTCTATCAAGTCCTTAACTACTTCGGTCGCGATGAAGGTAAAATCTTCGTATTCCCTCAGGAAAGTGTTCTTCCATGTCCAGATGTTGAGGAAATGGGAGAAATCTTCGTACATGAATGCTTTTTCTAAATCACTCTGTGATTTTACTACTTTTTTTACGTCATATTTCTTCACCAATTCCCACAAAGAAGGGACCGGTATCGCTCCCTCAAGATGCAAATGAAGTTCTATTTTTGGAAGTTTCTTGAAAAAATCGGAATCTATCATTTCTTCCGAAGGCATGTAGAAATATGCGTTATTAAGAACAAAAGTCAAGTCGGTTATGGTTACTCTCGCCGTGATGGCCTGCCGCAAAAGAAATAATTATCCATCGGTAGCATAGTAGCAGAAATTACATGTTGATTTTTATTCAATAATCCTTACAATAACTGTAGAATAAGAACATGTGGGGAAATGCGATCGAATTCAATACTACGTGACGAGTCGATCTATACTCTAGGAAGTGCCTTCCAACGAGAACCGGATTACGCGTTATTACTGTAGAAATCATAGGTGGTTGATTCAATTGAGGAGGTGCTGCATTGACAAAAGACAAATTCCTGACCGTACGTTGGAATAACCTTCTTTCGTTGATACTTGGAGTTCCGGCACTGATCTATGTTGGCATCGTTTTGTCAACCTCGGTGCTGTCAGACACGGCGAGTTTTGTTGGGCTGGTCATCATCGGGATCTTTTACTGAACGGTTGTCGAGCAGCATACGAACATGCGGTTCGCATGGCAGAAGAAAAAATCATCCAACGACGTGCCAACCACGAAGGAGCCGACTTCCACATACAGATTGATAATGGTCGCGTACAATATTGTCTGGTGGATACCTATTGTGCTGCCTGTTATCGGGGTGATTGACTATCGTACGGGGTTCTCGACATTTTTGGCGGTCACTGTTGTAAGGGTTGCTGCCAATCTGTTTAGAAACAACGTGCTCAAACCAGAGCATGCAGAGCATTTTCCCCTCCGGTCGCCGTGAACACATAAAGGAATATGCAGAGCAATAGGAGGAAGTGAAATGACAAACGTTCGGCCTGTTTTTTCGCAGCGCAAAGCAGCAATAGTCGTAGGTGTTGCGATCGTAGCCATGTTTTTCATGGCAATCATCGTTGATAACTTTATTCTCTCCAATTTTATAGGACCTGGGGATGAAACAGCGCTGGCGGGTGATATTGAGGCTAGCCAGGTGCGATTTGGCTTTGCTGTTGCCGGCTATTTGATTATCCTCATGCTTGATTTAGCCATCGCTTTGGCACTCTACGTTATACTCAAGCCGGTAGGTAAGATTCTCGCGTCACTGACCGCTGGTTTCAGATTGTTGTACACTGTCATTATGGTGATTGGTGTATTTTTATTGTTGGTTCACCTCATTGATGTGCACAGCTATGGAAATATAAAACTCCTTGGGTACTTGTTTTTCACCGCGCATATCTTAGTGCTTGGATATTCAGTCTTGAAGTCTGGTTATATTCCGAAGGGTCTTGGTATCTTGTTAATAATTGCATTTTTTTGTTATATTGTTCTATTATATGGACAATCGATCGTGCCAGAACAACTGCCACCGATTTTTGTTGTACCTGCAGCTATTGCGGAACTCTTGCTCGGTATCTGGCTGTTATGGAAGGGGGGTAAGGTATCCAGAGTCCGGAAGATCGATGTTTCTGCTTGATTTAGCAGGGGTAAGAAACATCTTTGCGTTGTTGAAGTTTCATCACTGATAGAACTGGAAGTGCAATAAAAGGAGCGAAATATGACCAAAGAAAAAGGCAATAATGTATGGTGGATCATGTTGGTCCTTTCGTGTCTCTTGATGGCTTTTACTATTTTTACCATCAGCAGCGGCGATTCAGTGCTGAAGAATGGGTTGAAACAATTTGCGCGTTCCTCATTTGATTTTTGAAATTTGGATGAGGCTGCTCACGGATTCTTGACCATGGCAATGATAAAGCCTTTGTGGGAAGAACTCTGGATCGGTAT
>JAOUFJ010000043.1 GCA_029858255.1 candidate division WOR-3 bacterium
GAAATACGGCTGGTGTTTTAAATACAGAAGAAAAAATAAGACGCTCTGCGTGTTGTTTCCAGAATCGAAAGCATTCACTGTTCTTGTGACTCTGGGAAAGAAGGAAATCGCGCAATTCGAGGAACGTTGTCATGATTTTAATGAAGGTACCCTAATGCTGTTTACTTCGGCACATCAGTATCATGACGGTAAGTGGCTGTACAAACGCGTATTGAACAAGAGCGATCTGAGGGATGTTATTTCCCTCGTTCGAATAAAGCGAAAGGAAAAGAAAGGGATGCTTAGTCATGAAGCATATCGAAGTCACGAGTAGCGAAGGCGTTGCGGTCGTCAAATTGTCCAGGGGGACGACTAATGCGATAAACCTTGACCTCATACGCGATCTCTCTGACTATCTAAAAGTAGCCAGGGAGGATACAAAAATTTCGGGGTTGGTTCTGACTAGCGCGAATGAGAAGTTCTTCTCCATCGGGTTTGATATCCCCGGATTGATAAACCTGGAAGAGAGGGATTTTTCGGAATTCTACCGGGCATTCAATCGTCTCTGTGTGGATATGTATACGTTTCCGAAGCCGGTAATAGCTGCGATCACCGGACACGCAGTTGCCGGCGGCTGTATCCTTACAATATGTTGCGACTACCGGTATATTTCTGAAGGAAAGAAATTGATGGGTCTCAATGAGATAAAGCTCGGCGTGCCGTTGCCATATCCTGCGGATCGCATACTGAGGCAGATCGTTGATGACCGCAGTGTGCGCAAGATCCTGGATACCGGCGATTTCTTTCCACCAGAAGAGACGCTCAAAATGGGTCTCGTGGATGAGGTGATGCCACTTCAACAAGTTTTGCCGACATCAGTTGGGAAAATCAAATCAATCGTCTCTTTTTCGCTGGAGGCTTTTCGAATGATCAAACAGAACCGTACCGAAAAGGTTGCAGCTCAGATCCAGGCAGAATTGACAGAGAAGGAAAAAATATTCATAGATCTGTGGTATACTCCCGAAACTCGAGAAAAGCTAAAGGCCGCCCTCGCGAAATTCTGACCGCTGGGGTCAAATCTTTACATGTGACAAAGAAGAATGGTCGATCTATTTTGATATGGCAAGGTCATTAAGAATCCAATACCCTGGTGCATACTATCACGTAATGTGTAGAGGTAACGCTAGTAGAAAAATTTTTATGGATGACCTCGATAGAAAGAAATTCCTGGACTATCTTACGGAATCAGTAGAAGTCTACCACGTAGTATTGTTTGCCTACGTTCTGATGCAAAACCACTTCCATATGTTGCTGAAGACCGAGAAGGCGAACCTTGCAGAATTCATGCGGCGCTTCAATATCTGCTATACAGGATGGTTCAATTACCATCATGGATGTTGTGGTCATCTATTTCAAGGGCGATATAAATCCATATTGATAGACGCGGACAGCTATTTGCTTGAAGTTTCTAGATATATACATTTAAACGTTGTGCGTGGGTCGCGATTAGGGATCGCGGACAGCGGAGGAAAATGGCGTTATGTTAGAAGATATCAATGGAGCACGTTACCAGGCTATCTGGATAAGAATTCCATTGTTGATTTTGTTTCGTACGATGAAATTCTCACCATGATTGGCGGCCGTTCTTCATACCGAGATTTCATGCTTGATGGTTTACGACGTGGTATCAGAAACCCCTTTGATTTGGTGAAATATCGCACGATTCTAGGTGATGATGATTTCATAACGCGAATCAAGGCTGAACATCTGGAAAATGGTTCGACTAGAGAGCAACCAGCGTTTCGAGGCCTTGTTGTTAGAAAAATCGATGCCGAGGTTATTTTGCAGCATCTTGCTGATATCATAAAGATAGACAGGACAATACTTTCAAAGAGACGGGGTCCAGGTGTGGTGCGTGGCATTGCCGCGGAGTTGTTGTATAGATACGGTGACCTTAATTTAGATAAAATCGGCGCACTCTTGGGGGGTATTGATTATTGTTCGGTGAGTCAATTAAGACGTCGCTTAAAACAAAAGATGGTAGAAGATAAACAGACCATGATCTTGTTCGGTAGGATTAACAGGGTAATTGCAGGACTTTGTCACATGTAAAGATTTGACCCCGTAGCCCGCGGTTGACACTGTAGCGTAAATCCGTACAATACAATTTAACTGACAATAATATCGGACTGAGAAAGGAGGCATGAATGAAAAAAGTTTTGTTTCCGCTATTCTGCGCCATGCTGATACTGATCACGTGCACGTCGGAAGATACTCATGACTATGAATTGGAGCGCACTGAAACACGCGTTTGGCCGTCACCAGGGATCAATACTATCAACGCAATAACCGTGAATGGAGAGGTCACCGTCTCCGCAACGCCGGATACGTTGATCACGGCGGTTATTACGCGTTCCTGCACTGGATCTGATTCGCTCGATGCCGAAGAACACATAGTTGACATTGAAATAACCGAGAACATTGCAGGCGGAGAACTGACTCTGGAAGCGGATATGCCCGATACGAACGACCGTGATTACCGGGCAGATTTCGACTTTACTGCACCTGCGTCCAAATACCTCGACATAACTGTGTTAAATGGTGAGGTCTCACTTTATGATATGACTGCTGGAGCCAGCATTTTAGTTACGAACGGCGGGATCACGACGGACAATATGCACGGTAGTGTTGAAGGAACGATCGTGAATGGCGCGATTCATTGCGATATGGAGGAATTGGGTGCAAATGAAACAATTCTGCTAACGACGACAAATGGGATGGTAACTCTACTCCTGCCCGATGATGTCCGGGCCGAGTTCGACGCTTCCACGACCAACGGTGAGATTACGATCAGTGGCTTCAATACCATAACCTACACGGTAAACGAAACAAATCACAAGGCGGGTACCTTGGGTGTCGGTAGTACCAACGCGACGATCAACATTACCGTCGTGAATGGAAATATTATTATCCAGGCGCGTTAGTGACGCAGTAACGCTGTAAGAAAGACAATGCCAAAACAGGAGGGACCGGTGGGGTCGCTTGCATGACCCCACTGTTTTCTTAAACCCCGTGGCGGATTTTCTTGTCTAATCAATAGGGGTGCATAGGCGCAAGTTTTGAAGGGAAGATGTGTCAAAAATACTAGAAAGATCTCTCCACCACATAAATTATGACCATAATAGGCACTACTGAAGATACAGACGGGCACTTAATCCACTTGGCGGCCAATGGCGATGAACAGGCATTTGAACGAATTGTCCATAAATACCAGCACGCTGTTTTCAATACTATTTATCGCTATACAGGCAGCCGGGAAGATGTTCAGGACCTTGCGCAGGAAATATTCATCAAAGTATGGCGCAATGCCGCCAAATTCAAGGGCAAGTCGAAATTCTCAACCTGGCTCTACAGGATTGTAGCCAATCATTGTATCAACTACCGGCGCGGGCGCAGGAAAGATCATGTCTCCCTGGATGAATTGACTGAAAAGGGTATAACGCCCGAATCCTTGAGAGTAGAACCGGATTGGGAAACGGGACGCAAGGTAGAAAAAGTCCGGAAAGCGGTTGATGAATTGCCGGATCGGCAGCGCATGGCTCTGGTCCTTTCACAATTCGAGGGTAGATCTTATAAGGAAATCGCCGAAATCATGAAGGTTTCTCTGTCTTCGGTCGAAACGCTCATTTTCCGCGCGCGGAGTTCCTTGAGGCAGAAACTGGCAAAAGTGGTGTGAATGCAGGTCGTGCGCAAGAAACGTTCTATTGTCTGTGTCCTAATATATAGGAGCAAGAATGAAGTGTTCACAGGTTAGAAGAAAACTATCAGCATATCTCGATGGCGAAGTGTCGGAAAGAGATAAGAAAGAGATTGATGGCCACCTGGAGCAGTGTAAGGGCTGCCAGGAAGAACTTGCCGCACTCTCAAGTGTATCGGATTCCCTGGGCATTATGGCGGGCATGGAGCCGCCGTCCTATTTCATGACTCGTGTAAGGCAATGCATCAGAGAAGAAGTCAAGCCAAGGCCATTTCTCGGGAAGGTTCGGAGTATAGTTTTTTCTGCTGCGACTGCTTTTGCGGTGGTCTTATCATTAATTATCGGTAATCAAGTTGGCAGGATATTGTATCAATCGGTAGCGGCTACCGGTGAATCTCAGACTGCCGAAACGACCGATGTTTTCGGTGTGGGTACTCTTGATGAATTCCCGGCCGGTTCATTATCTGATATCTATAATGAGTTGGTCGCAGGAGGTAACAATGGATAAAAAGGTATTGGTTATTATTTTGGTAATTTCAGTTGCGATTAATGCCGCAACGCTGTTCACCTTTGGATACTTCTGGTGGACAAGACATGTCCGGCCTGAAAGACGGGAGTTAGTAGAGCAGCCTCACATGATGCATGATTGGCAGCATACACGCATCGCAAGGAATCTCGATCTCAGCAAGGAGCAGATCGATGAAATAAAGAAGATGAATGAAGAAATACGAAGCGAAATGTGGCCGATACGCGAAGAACTTTTTCAAAAAAGACAAGAGCTGATGTCGTTACTCAGAGAGAATGAGCCGGATAGCATGCGCGTTGATCGGTTGCTGAAGGAGATAGCAGCCATGCAGGCGGAACATGAAGCCATGATATTCCACCGTATGCTGAAAATGCGAGAGATTCTGACTCCGGAACAGCGTGAACAGCTGGGTGGATTACTCCATAGGTTTATGGAACAAGGTAGACCACCTGAGCCTCCTCACATGCCGGTCCCTCATCACAGACCATTTGAATCACCACGAGGTGAGGGTGTACAGTAATATTTCAACAAAAAGAAAGGAGAATGAAATGCATATACTTAGATCAAGCAAGATCGTGCTCCCAATCATAGCATTGTTGTTTGTCGTAACGAGTGCTTTCGCACAGATGCCAGAGATGAGACCGGAGCGCGGCGATAAAGAACACGAATGCAGAAGTCAAAGAGAACATATGAGGATCCCGGATCTTACGGATCAACAGTTTGAACAGATGAAATCGATGCGCACGGAGCACATGAAAGAAATGCAGTCACTGCGTAATCAGATGATGGAAAAAAAGGCTCGCTTGCGCACCTTGAGTACGGCCGATAAAGTCAATATGGCCGAGATCAACAAGGTCATCGACGATATCGGTAAGATGCAGACGCAGATGATGAAAATGAAAGAACAGCATCGCCAGAATATCCGGAAGATGCTTACTGAAGATCAGCGTATTTTTTTTGATTCACACCAGCCCATGCACCGCGAAGGACTGCATCATAAGGCAATGCCTCACATGGATTAAGAGGCTAGAAGCGAAAACCGCGGGGGGTTGCGGCACATGCCGCAACCCCCTGTTCTTTTTGAGCTCTAGGAATTCTGCCTTTTCCCTCCGCAGCTAGTATGCTACAAAGGCAACCTGTAGTTGAGATCGACGAGCAGTGAATTCCGGTCGTTCAAGAAGCCCAATTCTGCCTGCAGGCTCCAGCTCTTGCTCAATTCCAACTGTGCGCCGGCTATCATGTTCCATGCATTCTCAGGATGCTGCTCTGCCTGGTAGTTGAGTTGCGTATCTGTCGAGCCTCCCATCAGCATTTGAACAAAACCGTCAATGAATTGCTGCTCTTCTGGTGTCAAAGCCAAATACCAGTCGGCTAGGTAATAATCTTGAAACTGCCCGGCTAGCTCGTCCGTGACTATGTCGGCCAATAAGAAACGGCCAGCAACCTTGGACGCAGGGTCCTGATACATGGCTCCCAGCCAGATATGGAAGTTCTGCGATTTTATAAGCGGCAGCCTGTGGCCTATACGGAATGAGAATACGGTAGTCCTCACAGGGTTATCATAATCCTCCATATCGGTCCAGGCGAGGTTGCCATTGGCCGTAACCCAAAAGCCCATTATGCCAGCGGCGAGTACAGCCCCTCCACCGTATGTCCAACCTGTGAAATCCACCGAGGTTTCAAATTCAAAAGGTGCACTCAGGGTGACGTCTGCATCTGATTTCGCATAGCCCAACATGCCGTAGATGTTGAGGAACGGAAGTAACCACAGGTCAAGTCGCGCATCGTAATTGACTGCGTCGTTGCTGACGTCCTCGAACTCAATGAAGGTCAGAGGCATTAGCTGACCTTCAGTTAGGCCGAGCGAGACCCTGTCCATAATGACACCCATGCTTTGCTGGTAGTATCCTATGCTGATCCCTATGGGATAAGGAAGATCAAAACCTTTCCGTACTATGTTTTCTCCAAACAGCGGGAAGATGTATGGATATTCGACAGTTGTCAGACTGTCCTTTTCATGCTCTGTCATGAAAGGGTCATATTCAGGTACTTGAGCGTAGGCATTTGCCGTCACCAGAAATCCTATCACGATTGTGTAGATTAGGCTTTTCGTGACTCGGCAGTAACTCATGACCGACCTCCTTCCAATACTGGATATTGTATAGATTCTAATTAATCTTGTCGTCATGTCAACAAAGAATACAGTGACTGATGGTATGGCAGATGTGTTGGATTTAGTTCTATTTTGTGTAACTGCCCCCATTTGTACCTCTTTCCATATCAGAACTATGCTAAATTACGACTCAAATGGTACTGATCTTTTTACTTGTGACTCGCATCACACCAATATCTGTTGCTGTCATATTCTGCACAAATATGAAGCTACTGCAATTTGTAATATGCTGATCGTGCTGTCAGTTTTTGTTTTACATTACAGGACGGGGTTCACTCGGTATTATGTGCGGCTGCAATGTGTAGTCAATATTCAGGAAGTGTTCCTGTCATAAGATTCTTAATGGGTGATGCTTGGGGCGGAAAACCCATTGCGCCAATTTTGCTTTATTTGTGATGGAGTAAGAAAGGATTTATCATTGACAGCTTTCTTGTTTCCGTTATACTTGTTTTGAATTGAAGTTAACCATCGCATAGCACAGACATCATGATTATTCTTGTATTTTTTCTGCAGTCTGCGTGGCAACAACACGTGTCATATGAGATATATGCACGCCTTGACACTAACCAGCATGTTCTGATCGCAGCAGCTGAAGTGGTCTACTACAATAATTCACCATACACGCTCGACACCCTTTATTTTTTTCTGAATGCCAACGCTTTCAGAACTCGGTTTGAGTATTACGCACGTGAAGCCAGTAGGATGGGTGATGAAAGATTCGAGACAATGCCGCTAGAAGCGTTTGGTGGTATCAGGATGAATGAAATTGTATCCGACGGTGATGCCTTGACTTTTAATATCACCGAAACGAGATTGACCGTCCCGTTGAGGCTGCCCGTCATCACGGGTGGTTCTGTCAGAGTCACATTTAACTACTCTGTCGATATTCCGAGAGAGCTGTATGAATTCGGGTACTGGTCAGAACATTATGAAATGTCTCATTGGTATCCGAAGATATGCTTATTTGACACTAAAGGATGGCATCTTGACCCACTTCATCCACTCGGAAGCACGTATGGTGAGTTTGGTGATTTTGATGTCACGATCGACCTTCCCGAAAGTTACCTTGTTGCCGCTACCGGCAAACAGATAGCAGTGGCAGAAAACATATTACCGGATACTCCGTCAATCACAGGGGACGAATCCAACGCCGGGACACGCAAGATAGTTCGTTTCTTGGCGGAAGACGTGAGTGATTTCATATGGGTGTGTGACCACGATTATGATGCCGAAACACACAAAATAGGCGGCACGAATGTTACCATCTTCTACCGGTCCGAGAACGAAAAGTACTGTAATAGCACGATTCGTTACGCGACCGAGGCGATATCAAGATTCAAACAGTGGTTTGGTGATTATCCTTATGAGAACCTGAATATTGTTGATGGTTTCTATGAGGGAAATGCCGCGCATCCCCAGATGGTTATTCTCAATTTGAGAGAAGACGGCGTGACAAGGTTATTTGAGTCACAATTGGTCGATAAGATCGCTTTGCAGTGGTTCGGTGCCGTCGTTGGTTCGCGCGGTTCAGCTAATGAATGGCTCGGGCAGGGACTCGCAGCTTATGCGACAATAAGATATATGGAGGACATGTACGGAGGAGAGAGTTCTCTCATAAGGACTTCTTTAGTCCCTCCATTATCAATGAAATATTATCATCGTTTATTCTATTATTTAATGCACACAAATCAGTTAGATAGATTGGTTTCGGATCCAGCATCGGACTATTCAGATGTACCCATCGCATATAATAATAGTATCAAGTCAAAACCAGCGCTTTTCTTCCTGAATCTTGAGAGTCTGTCTGGTAGAAATCAGTTCGATGAAATACTCAGACGTTATTATCAGGATCATAAATACAAGAATGCAGGGTCAGATGATTTCGTCGAAACATGCAGGAATCTAGGCCAGCAGTATCTGGCTTCACTCGTTGATTCATTCGTCAATACTACATATTATTGCGATTGGGCAGTGAATCGGGTAACTGGGCATACCATTGAGATTGAAAACAGAGGTAACTTAATGATCCCTGTAGATATGCACGTCATGGCCGAGTTTGGAGAGCAAGTTTATCATATTGACGCTCAGAGTAAGAAAAACGTGATAGTTGTGTCTGATACGTTGGGCACGGTCACGAACGTTGCACTGGATCCAAGTGAAAGTACCATGGATCCTGAATACTGGAATAATTACTGGCCAAGAAAGATTTCGATCAAACCGATTTTCAATTTCGACTGGCCATCACTTTCGACCTATCAAATTTTATGGACACCATACCTGTGGTATGATACTTATGACGGTGTTGTTGGAGGTCTCTATCTATTCGGCGACAAATTTGCCGATTTTGATTTCGTAAAGGGTGGCTATCAAGTTACTGCGGGGTATATTTATGGATTTGGTAGTAAGCGAAACTACCCTTCCATCAGGTATCAGACACCGATACTTTTCAAGGATGGTTTACGTGCGCGTGTTTTGTTCGGCGCAGCACGTTCTCGTGGCGGGGATGACATATATGTCGGCTTCAAAACTAATCTCGGTCGTCCTTTCACGCTAAATCCTCAAGTGGATATCACGAATTTGATTACTTACGATGAATTGTCTTCTTATGACGGGCTGGACTCTATCGACTGGGAATTGGGCAGAAACATATCTGTTGATAACCGCTTCACCTTCCGACATTCGGATTTGACGGTCGATGCCGATATTTCGTTGGCGCATCATGCGATCGGGAGTGAATGGGAGTATCTAAAAACCACTTTTGAGATCCAGAAAACTTTTGAATCTTTTATACCTTTCAGTACCCGTCTTTTCGTTGGCAAGATTTTCGGCGACGCGCCGGATCAGCATAGATTATTTCTAAATGGTTTGCTGCACATCAACTGGTTTGCCGATCTACTGTTCAATCAGTCCGGAACATTTTCACCGCAGGAACGGCTTCATGTCCCGGGCGACGGCAACATGTACGGGTACCAAACACTGCATATCAAATCCGACCAGATTTATGCGCTGAATCTGGATTTCCCGGCACGTTCGCTTGTGCGTATCTTTGCGGACATTGGCTACTATGACAATTTCGCCTTTGACGTCGGAGTTAGTCTCGTAATTAGCGCAGAAACCATTGCCAGACTACCGTTGTATGGTCTAAGTGTTTCTGTGAATCTACCCCTTTATGCATATACTCCGGGCGAACCATGGAAACTGCGCTGGTCCATCGGCCTCTCCTCCTGACCCCGGGTTTACCAGGAACCGGCGCCGATTTCAATCACATAACTCAGTTTGTCGATATTCACGAAGCCCGTGTTCTTAATACCAAGACGAAGCCCCCAGAAATCGGTCAGTTTGGTGAGGAATTTAAGAGGGGTATATGCCAAATTTGCCCTGAACTTCACTCCGGTTTCCAGTACAAAACTCCGGGTGCTCTCAAAGGTCTCTGGTAAGTTTATGTCCTCCCATTCTTCATCCCACTCAAAACCGGCAGAAAGGTAACCTTCCATCCAACGCGATGCGGATTTGGTGTAGAGTACAGTCCAGGCAAAGTCCCTCATGTCCGTGTCCTTGAAGTAGACACGATTCACAATCCAACCTCCACCAAAAGGTTCCTGTAGGTGTTTTACGATGAATAATGGAAAGATTATGGATATGCCTAAATCGCCATCAGCACGGAAGGCAACGGACAAAGATTTAACAAAGGACCCCGCGTCGGCCACCCAGCGCTGAAGCCTTGTCAGATCAGTATAAGGTTTTTCTTCAGGCCAGTTCGGGTTGCCCTTTCCGGCGATATAAGGACGTAAACCAGGATCTGCATTTTCCGCTGATGGGAACGGTCTGAGAACATATATCGCATTTAATGGTGCATAAACACCGTTATCACTATGCTCCTCACGAAGTGGACTGTCTTCTGGTAGAGGAGGGAATACCCGGTGTTCTTCTCTTCTTAACTTTGTCATCCAGGATTGATAGCTGCTGGTAAATAGCGTCCCGATGCGCATCACATCGCGTGCACCCCAGGCGTCATTTACCCGTGTGTTGACGTCGTAGCCAGGTGTGAAGTAGCCATCACCGTTTTTGTCAGTGCAACTTGCGTGCTTGCCTTCTTCTACCAGAATGTGTATGGGGAATCTTGCCTGCTCGTCAACTTCGAGAATGTTATCGTACCAATGGACTCCATGCGCTTTTCCTACGACCCGCGTTACGACAAGATTGTATGGGTTTTCTTGACAATCTTCTCGCCTCCACACCTGTAGCGTTAATTGGACTGATTCAACATCATGTTCATGGCTGCCCATACCTTCTTCTGCGTGGTAATAGGAGAAATAATCCAGTTCGATTCCAATAACTTGATGCAGATCAATTAGACTAAGGTTTTTGTCTGTCAGATGTGGGACGTATGCGGGACCGTCGGCGTCTTCCCGAACCAGTATCGTACGCACGCGGTAATAAACAACTGGAGTCGCAGCAGCTTCTTCAAATGGAAACGGCTCAGGCAAAACAATTTCACTGCCTTTGGTCCCTGCCAGCAGCGGTTCGTCGGGCGAGAACCACAATATGGGTCCGCAATAGGCGGCCAGTTTTTCAATAATCATTTTGGGATTACTCCCGGACCAGACGATTGCCTGTATGCCGTGTTCAGTACAAGGTATGTTGAACGGCTGCAGGTCTAAATCACCTGCCTTGGCGAAAGTTAATCCTGCACTTCCATTGAATAATGAATTGACCAATATTAGGGCTGTGAAGACTAAAATACCATTAGGCAATCGATGATGCATTGTGTTCCTCCTGTTTGAGCTTCTATATTAAAGGAATAGTCAAAAGTGTCAAGATGACCCATTCAATTCATTTGATGCATGATGTGAGATTTGAGATAAGAGATGCAAAACACCGATCAGCGAATCAGTACAAAAGTGCATGCCTGTCCCCGGGATTTATAGATCGTAGAGGCACCAGCGTGTGGCGTTTTCCATCATGGGCCAGTCAGATTCAACATCGTCAAAACTATCATACATGGACACGCCGTCGCGGTTGTCATCTTCTTCCCATTCGGGATGCGGTCCGGTGAGGAACACGCGGCCAGCCCCGTACTCACACGCGACAAGCGCCGGATAGCCAGACACATTGTAGAAACCGATCGTGTCGATCACGGCACCTGTGTCAGGCAAGAAGTAGGGGCTGTTGAAATACATTATCCAGAGGCTTGCAGGCTGGTCATCGGTTATCGGGTGGGGCTTCATGAGATAGACCTCGCACATTTCGATCTCCAATCCTGGTACGGGTCCGGTCACAATGCCCGGGTATACGCCCAAATAAGCAGCGAAATGAGCACCGCCGCATGTACCGATATAACCACGTCCTGAAGTGATAGCATCCCTCAGCCGCTGCAGACCAACACTATCGATGGCGCTTCCATAGGCACCGCCGGGGAAGTAGAAAACATCGATATGCTCTATATCACCTTCATTGAGTGTGGATGCATATATGCGCCTGGTTTCGAATCCCATCCACTTGAACATGTTCTCAGCGGCGATGTAACATATGCCTGAGGCCTGCTCATCTGCGTAGATACCGATTGTTACAATACCGTCGCCGGTAAGTTCATTAGTCTGCTCGGTGCAGCCACCGAAGGGAAATACTGTCAAAATTGATGCCAGTAAGATGAAAATCTTCTGCATGTTTTCTCCTTTTTCACACTATTTTTCGTAAGTATACAACGCAGGATGCAGAAGTCAACTGTGGCGAGTTTGGAGTTTGGGGTCACCTATGAAAAAATTGCGTTCCCCTGATTAGGTTTTACTATACTTGGTAGTTAGTTATTTGTCAATATTGACCTCCGGTTAGTTCGGTATTATAATGTCCTTGGACCATGAGTCA
>JAOUFJ010000044.1 GCA_029858255.1 candidate division WOR-3 bacterium
TACGGCCCACCCGCATAAGTGGTCTGCACAACATCCCAAGCAGCCGGGAAAGTTAATGCACTAGTATGCGTCCACCCCTGCCAACCATCCTCAAAATCCCAGAAGGCAGGACCGCCACCACCACCAAGGTCGATCAGACCCTCGGTGTTAGCCGTGGCTGAGCTTGTCGCAACGTTGTAACCACCCGTGCACAGAAAAGTGCCATTATCCAGTGCAGGTGCAGCAACGGCGCATTGTGAATTGCTGATCGGTGTGGGTTTATTCGGCATCTGAACCCAGTCGGTACTGACCGGGTCATAGTACCAGCAGTCATACGCGGGAAACGCTGCACCGTGATCATCGCCGCCAGTAAAGTAGAAGTAACCGTTGACGCATGCACCCTGCACGCGCGAACGACCGGCCTGGGCTGATGTACCAAGGGGAATATCGTCGATTTGCGTCCAGGTGATGCTCGTGGGATTTGCTGGGTTGATTATGCCCATATAAGATGCAGATTGATATAGGGTACTGCTGTAACCACCAGTATAGTATATCGTGTCGCCTGAAATGCCGCAGGCAAAGGAGCGATTCGTTGTTGGCATGTTCGTGCCGGTCGTCCATGTGTTGGTGGCGGGGTCATAGATATCGACACGATCATAATAGGTCGTTGCCTGTCCACCCAATACGTAAATAAGGCTGTCGCGCCAGGCAACAGCACTGAGGAAATAACGTCCCACTGGCAGCGGAGCGCGGTCAGTGACCGTTACTGCTACGGGATCGAATTCCTGGTTCCAGGTTGAATATGTGGTGGAACCATCAGAACCACCAATGACATATATCTTGCCATTGACGGTCGCCGCGGCGTGTCTGTAGATCGTGTGATTCAATGTCGTGCCGACCGTTGACCATGTTTCTGTACCACAGTCGAATGCATAGATCGTATTGACGCCGACAGTTGTATACCCGCCCAGGTTGTACGCAACTCCATTGCAGTACGCAGCGGCGTTGTAGTACAATGCCGTAGGCATTGCCGCATAGGTTTCCCATGTCTGACGGCCCACCGGTGCGGTCTTCTGTGTCTGGTATCGGACCGCAGGTGTGGCACTAACGTCCGCCGGGTTGTCAGTATGGCTTATTTGTTGGATCATCATATCGGGAGTGTGGGAATCTTCTTTTGCAGCGAAAAGCATGGGAACCATCAACAGGCATACTAATATTACTCTGATTTTACTCATTATTCCTCCTAAATTGTATTAGGGATATTGCTGTAGTTGAGCCGGGTTTCTATCCCCAAAAAATCCAGCTCTTCAGGTTATCGCTCTTTCCACCACCTCCTTTCTATACGAGATTGACGTCTATTCAACAAGTGAATAATTATAATGGGAAAAGAAGCTTTGTCAAGTGCCCGGGAAAGCCTTTTTTAAGAGGTTGGAGGTGTGTTGGGGTCGAACAAATGTCTTGAAATCAACGATTTGCAGATTATAATTTAATGCAATGAGGTTGAAATGGTTCTTAGCCTGGATCTTCATTTATCCTCTCTTCAAAGCCCTGACCGGGGTGCAGATCGAGGGCCGTGTGCCAAAAAAGGGTCCGGTGATCCTGGCCCCCAATCATGTTTCCTTCCTTGACCCGCCCCTGGTCGGCGTAACTGCTTTCCGCGAGATACACTTTCTTGCCAAGCCGGGATTGTTCACCGGCTCGAAATTTTTCGCCTGGTTGATCGATAACTATAACGCAATATCACTTGAAGGCACGGGCGGCGTTAGAAGGGCGATCAGATTGCTGCGTCGAGGCAACGCGGTGGTGATCTTTCCTGAAGGCACGAGGTCGCGCAAGAGAGAAATGCTGCCGTTTCATCAGGGCGTCGGTTATCTCGCCGTAAATTTCGGAGTGCCGGTAATTCCCGTGTACATTACTAACTCTAACAAGCGTGTTGTGTCACTCGTGTTCAGGTTGAACGAACTCAAGATAAAATTCGGAAAACTGATCCACCCGCACGGCTACAAAAGAACGCGCGAGGACTTTGCGCGTTTCGCCGACCGCATCAGGGAAGAAGTGCTGAAGTTGAAATGAAAATATACCGTGCAAGGCATGGTGGATTTTGCTTCGGTGTGAAACGGGCGATCAAGATGGCACTCGAGGCGGCGAACAAAGCAGAAAACGTATATTCCCTGGGGCCTCTCATACATAACAGCTTGGCCGTGGAAGACCTGAAGAAGCGTGGAATTCGCCCGGTAGATAAGATCGATGGTACAGATAAAAATAGCGTTATAATCATTCGTTCACACGGGGTCGCGCCGGATGTTCTAAAAAAAATAAATTCAAAGCATTACGGTATCATTGATGCTACATGTCCGCGCGTGCGCCGTGCCCAGCGATATGTCCAGAAACTCATCGACGAAGGTTACTACGTCGTGATCGTCGGGGAGAAGGATCATCCTGAGGTAAAAGGCCTTTTAGGTTATGCGGGGAGACATGCTACTATATACAAAGAACGGCACAAAATAAACAAGAAGAAAATCGGTGTAGTACCCCAGACTACTCTTACCCAGGAGAAATTAAATGATGCCGTTGCCGATTTGATGTCGGACGTGATCGAAATGAAGATCTACAACACAATCTGCCGCGAGACCGCAGTGCGTATCAATGAAGCTACCAAACTCGCGACAAGATCAGATGTTATGATCGTAGTTGGTGGAAAGAATAGCGCAAATACGACAAGGCTGTATCATGTCTGTAAAAAACTGCGGCGTTCCCATCACATAGAATCGGCCAGCGAAGTGAAGCGTTCGTGGTTCAAAGGCGCAAAGAGTGTCGGCATCACGGCCGGGGCATCCACGCCCAAGCAGCAGGTCGATGAAGTCGTGAGAAAAATTAGACGGATTTATCCGAAAAAATAACACAAAGACGTTAGGTTCGTTAGTACCGTTACTTCCGTTAATTTCGTTATTTGCGTTGTTTACGTTAATACCGTTATTTTCGTGACTGTCGTCATGTTCGTTACTTCTGTTAGTATCGCATACTTTCGGAGATTGCCGCGCCCTGCTACGCAGGACTCGCAATGACGGGTTGACGAGGAGATTGCTTCGTCCGCCTGCGGCGTCCTCGCAATGACGGATTACGTGGAGCGGCAGGGCTGGATTCCCCGGCCCCACTGATCAAGTCAGAGGTAAGCAAGCCGGAGAATGACAGTGCGGCGCGGTTGCAGATACGTAACCGTATTCTTTTCCAACGAAACGGGCACCGTAACCGCAAAACGTTAGACGTGAAATATGACTGTTTCGGTCATTTGTGCTTGGAATGTTGGTATTGTTTAGAATTTAGGGTTTAGTGCTTAGTGATCAGTAGTCTCTGCGTTCGAGCGACCTAATGCCGATCCGCAGCGGCATGATTATCGTGAAGATACTGAATAGTACAAAAAGCGCAAACCCGGCATAGACAAGCAAATAATTCACCGGCATGCTCATGAAGGTATGCGACAGGTAGTTATAGGCAGGTGCTGCCAGGATCACTATCGATACACCGACGTAGGCGATGCTGATCAAAGCCGCCATGATACCTCCACTGCCAGCCGCGATGCGTGATGGATTGTCTTCGTGAAAATGTGGGAATCTGCTGCCCAACCCGAGATTTATCGAGACGAGCGAGGCGGCAACCAAAAGGCCGATAACGGGCATTAGCAAATAAAGCCCCTGGCTGACCTTGATGAAAAGATTTGCCGAAAGAAGCAGAACTTCCATGATGATGACTGCTGTAATGAGATTGAAGAAATACTTAACGAGAAGGACTTTTCTGAAAGAGAGAGGTGATGAGCCGATAAACCATATTCCTGCGCGCTCGAGGCTCACCGTGGGAAAGATGAACCGAACGCCCAGCGTGGCAAGGACAAAGCTTATGTAGGCGAAGTTGGCGAAGGCAACGATAGTTCGCCAGAGAGGGAATACAAAATAGATTGGGGTCCTGCGTAACGAAAGTATATAAACGATGAGCAGGATGAGAAAGACCGAAAGTTGGACCCATTGGGTTGGCTCACGCACGAAGATTAGCAGATCTTTGAACAGGATTGACTTTGCCGCATGCGTCTGTGGACGGTAGAGAAATGATTTGCGCCTGACCCTCTTGCATGCATGCTCGCCGGTCGACAGCCATGAACGCACATAGCATACTTTTGCGATGATGAAAGATATCAGGACCGTGCTCAGACCCACGAAGAACAGCAGCAGAAAATTGAACGTTGTAACGGACGTATCGCCATTGAATCCTCGCAGGATGTTGCTCAGCCAGGTTGAGGGTATGTAAACCCCGCCAACCGTGGTCAGCTGGGCGGCAAAAAGCAGCAGGCTCTGTTCATTTTCCGTTTCGAATATCTTGAGCAACCCGGGATTATTGATCTTGATATAAAGATATGTCAGTCCGAGGACAAGGGCTAACGAGATCATTATCACCTCACGTGGACCCAGTCTTGGAAGGACACGTATCAATATGGCGACGAGTGCCGACGCGATCGCAGCCGGTATGACCATACAAATAATGACGCTGATGATCGATAGTGGATAATACATGGGCGGTGCGCCGGTCTTAACGCCGTAAGCGATGATAAGTGGACACGCGATTGTGAGCGTTGCCCATGATGCATACATGCAGTTCTCGAGAAGTTTAGCAAGATATATTGAGGTGGGCGGTACTGGTAAAGAGAAGAGAAAATCGAGTTCCCGGCTGTTGTAGAAAGTCGAAAACGATGTGATGACATTGCTGAACAAGAGCATTATGAAGAAGACGAAAAGAGCCATTTCGATCAGCCGGTCAAGGAGGCCCGGTCCGATGACTTCGACATTCATGAGATAGCCAAAGACCCTGATGAAAATGTAGTAAGCGCCCAGAACAAAACAGGCGATGACAAAAACGAACGAGGCGGTCCTGATCGCGCTCAAAGACCTGACAGACGCAAAGAACATCCTGGCGCGTGCCTGTAATATCAAAAGGAAATCACGCATCATGTTTCTTTGATACTACACATGTTGTGTTTATGGCAAAATTGACTATTATTGTTCGAGCAAATTCCGGAGGAATGCGTCGAGAACATAACTACTTCCCGCGCAAGTGCGGGATTCGCGCTTTTGCAGTCAAATCACAGATTTGAGCAATGGCGGAATCGACTCCACTCGAAGAATAATGTGTTTTGAGCTTGCTCGAGGGATATACTACAGACAGTACGTAGGGCAAGGCTTCGGCCTTGCTGCCCGCGGTCTTCCCGCTCATAGCTGATGCAGTGGAACGACATCCCGGAACGATATCACTGTGATCCGGGGTTTTTATCACTGTAATCGATGCCCCGTGAATCGGCATTGTCCTCTGACAACTTCAAATATATATCCTCGATGTCTTTTTTCCCGGAGATCCTGGATAATTCTTCTATATCACCGATGAATTTCAGTTCGCCGCGGTTTATGATGCCGATCTTGGTGGCAATTTCCCGGGCAAAGGAAAGCGTGTGCGTAGAAATGAAGAGAGTTTTCCCTTCTTCCTTGAGTTTGACGAAAATCTCACGTACTGTTTTGCTTGTTTTCGGGTCCAATCCGACAAGGGGTTCGTCAATCAGGACCAGGTCAGGATTGTGTAACAGCAGCTGACACATGATCACACGTTGCTTCATCCCGTGGGAGTAGCTTTCTGATAGTTCGTCGATCCAGGGACCGATGTCGAGAATTTCGATCAGTTGGGCAAGGCGTGTTTCGTAGTGGGGGGTCCTCACATTGTAAATTCCGGCGACGAAATTGATGAATTCGCGACCCGTGAGTTTGTTATATATGAACGGTTCATCCGGCACGTAGCCCAGGAATGATTTGGCTTTGATCGGGTCTTCGTTGAGATTGATCCCTTCGATCGTTATCTCTCCTTCAGTTGGACGGAGCAAGCCTGCGGTCAATTTCAGGGTCGTTGTTTTTCCGGCGCCATTTGGTCCCAGTAGTACGAATATTTCACCCTGTTTTAATTGAAGGTTTAATCCTTGAAGGGCCCAGACGTTGTTGAATTTCTTCCTGAGGTTCTTGACGACCAGTCGTTTCATTCTGTGCTACGGACTATTCTGTGTACTCGAGAGTTTTTATCTTCAACTTGCCCACGACTTTCAGGACACCTGCCTGCTCTGCAATTTCGCCCTCTTTCAGTTTCAGGTGTCCGACGTCAGCGGGAAATTGATTGAAAGTCGGGTCGACCGGCACCCATTTTCCAAGCCAAACAGCACACCATGCATGGTAATAGTAGGCATAGCCGTTTAGGTTCACCAGCCCCACGTAGATCTTCGTCGGGACGCCGGCTGCCCGCGCCAGCGCCGTGAATAGGATCGCATGCTCGTTGCAGTCACCTTTTTTCATCTGCAGCACATCGAGGGCTGAAGGCAGTGAAGCAGTGGGATTTTTTTCGAGAAGGTTATATACGCCGCTCGTGAGTTTCGCCACTGCTTTGGCGGCGTTGGTTTCATCACCGATCATCTCCCTTGTCTTGTTGACGATTTTCGGGTCGGTGCACTGTATGTACGCAGACGGTTGGAGGAAAGTTTTGTTATGTTCGATCGGCAGTGTGAGGTCGGGTAGATCTGCTATCTGGGGTAGGGTCGAGGCAATCACGATCGGTTTTTCGCTGAGGAGGTCTTGGTAGTCATCCTGGAGGTCGAGGTCTTCTGTCGTGATGTCCTGCATTTCTACTTTGAGGTACGTGAGATTCTTGGGATCGGGTGTGGGAGGATCGAGTTTTACCGAGAAGAAAGTTATGAGGTCGAATGCCTTGTCCGGTGATATCTCAGCCAGTGCCTGTTCTTTGGTCAGGGGTATGATTTCCAGCCCCATGGCCGGTGACGATTCCTTTATCAATTGATAATCCGCATCGAGCCAGAGTATCGAACTGATCCCCATGAAATTGAGCTCCACCCTGGTCCCGGTTTTCGTTTCGCCGAGCACATCAACCTGCTCCTGACCGAGCATCTTTATGCGCGCGGTGGATGACGATTGGGTCGTCGGGTCAAAATAGGGTATCGCGATCTCTTCGCCGGCTTTCAGGTTCTTGCTCTTTATTACTTCTTCTATGGCGTCTGGGAAATATGGTTTTTCCTTCAAAGCAATGGTCTGTGTGTACTCTTTGTTCTGAACGTATGAAGTTAATTGCAGACTCTGCCCTTCGATCCTGCCTTCGACGCGCTGGTGCCCGCCATTACGCAATTCCAGCGAGTAATCTTTCAGGGTGTAGTCTTTATCAGTGTGAGCAAACACGTGGGTCGTCAGCGATCGGGTCTGGTTCATCATGACGATGGTCATGCGCGTGATGTTCTCAACCGTGAGTCCGGCATCCTCGCGCGATATCTTGGTGAAAGAGTAGCCGATCCGTTCACCCTGGATGAAAATGCCTGCCCACTCTTCGCGGCTTTCACCGGCCGAATGTTCCGAGGCAGGTACGAACTCTGCATTGACGGGTTTTCTGATTTGCAGTATCAAAACGACCGTGACGACCAAGATCGCCGCCACGACCAGATAGCCTAATATCTTTTTCATCATTACTCCTTTGGCTATTATACCCAGACGAGCACGTGAGTCAAGAAGACGCCATGGGGTCAGGTCTTGACTATTGACAAAATGGTGTGTCTGACGTCTATGCAGTTGACATACTACATTCAGAATTAATCTTTCTGTTCAAGAAGAGATCGATGGTCGTCAGTAAAGTAGATGGGGTAGAGATTGCCTTCGCTTTTGCGAAAAAGTGAGGGGGCAATCCGCTCTCATACTTACTCTTCGAGTAAGTTAGCCGCAGCGTTAGCGAAGGCATACGCATCGAGAAGAATGATCATTGATTACCGTGTACAGCAATCGATTTCATGTTACGTTTTCAGCAAAAAACCACATAAAAAATTGTCTTCGCTTTTGCGAAAATGTGAGTGTGTTCGGCGATTGACAGTGAATTGTGTAGCATCTATACTGATTGTCATGCTGGCAAAAGTGTTATCATGTGCTACATTCGGGATCGAAGGATATCTTGTAGATGTCGAGGTCGACATATCAACCGGTCTTCCTGCATTCACTACAGTCGGACTTCCTGACAACGCGGTCAAGGAATCAAAAGACCGGGTTTTTGCAGCGATAAAGAACGCGGGGTTCCGTTTCCCGGGTAAGAAAATCACGGTCAATCTGGCACCGGCCGATATTAAAAAGGAAGGTTCCAGTTTTGACCTCCCGATCGCGGTCGGTATTCTGGGTGCATGCCAGAGTGTGCGCAGCGAGAGTTTGAAGCGCTACACGATTCTGGGTGAACTTTCGCTGGACGGGTCATTGCGTCCGATAAAGGGCGCGATCTCTCTGTCCCTTGCCACAAAACAGAACCATCTCGACGGCCTCATTTTGCCCAGGGTGAATGCCCGTGAAGCGGCGATCGTCGATGGTATGAGCGTATACGGGTTTGATAACCTCATCGAAGTGGTGGCTTTCCTTAACGGCGAGATGGAAGCGCAGCCTACTGTCGTGGATCGCGAAGAGATCTTTGATGCCGCGAGCCAGTATGCGGTCGATTTTGCCGAGGTCAAGGGACAGTATCATGCCAAGCGCGCCCTGGAGATCGCCGCGGCCGGCGGCCATAATATTTTGATGATCGGGCCCCCCGGCACTGGTAAGACCATGCTCGCGCGCCGCATGGTCACGATACTCCCCCGTATGACTTTGGAAGAAGCGCTGGAGACGACCAAGATCCATTCGGTTGCCGGCATTCTGCAGTCGGGTGATTCATTGCTCGGTACCCGGCCTTTCCGCTCACCCCATCACACGATCTCTGATGCGGGAATAATCGGCGGCGGTCATGTGCCCAGACCGGGAGAGGTATCGCTTGCGCACAACGGCGTGTTATTCCTCGATGAAATGCCCGAGTTTCACAAAAACGTATTGGAAGTTTTGCGCCAGCCCATTGAAGACGGCCAGGTGACGATCGGCCGAGCGAAAATAACGCTTACCTACCCGGCGCGTTTCATGCTCGCCGCAGCAATGAATCCATGTCCGTGCGGGTATTTCACCGATCCTTATCATGAATGCCGGTGCACGCCGGCCGCGATCCAGCGCTATCACGCAAAGATCTCCGGGCCGCTCTTGGATAGGATCGACATCCACATCGAAGTGCCGGCTCTGAAATACGATGAACTAAAATCGACTGCACCCGGTGAATCGTCGCTGGATATTCGCACACGCGTGAACATGGCGCGCGAAAACCAGCTTGAGCGTTATGAGGGCACGAGAAATATCTACTGCAACGCGCATCTGGGGTCTAGGGACATTCGAAAGCACTGCGCGATCGATAATGAAGCGCAATCGTTGCTCAAAACCGCGATCGAACGCTTTGGTCTTTCCGCCCGCGCCTATGACAAAGTGCTGAAGGTCGCCCGCACCATTGCCGACCTCGATGGTGAAGTAAACATCAAAATTCACCACATCGCCGAGGCCATCCAGTACCGGAGTCTGGATAAAAACGTCTGGCAAAGGCTGTAAGCCTTTTCGATTAAAGTGATAAAAGAAAGATTACAATGATGTTTTTATTTGGCAGAAACTCTAGAGTTTCTTTGATGACAATGATAAACAAATAGATTGCAGTGATAATATTATCTGGCAGAAGTCTTTGAGTTTCTTCTGTTCAATCTTATCCTTCGAGTAAGCGCAGCGCATTGAGAAGTCGGCTCGTGGCTAGTCAAAGTGCTAGCCACTAATTCTCACGTAAGTCCGTTTCTTTCATCCTGCATAGCATGGGTCATTCCCCGGCTTGACCGGGGAATCCAGTGCAGTCGCGACACGAAGCCCGCTCGCCATCACTGCCATCGACCCGCTCCGTGGTTCTGTTAACAATCAAAAAAAAACATCTTCGTAAAAATCCCGCCATCCGGGTTATAATCTATTAGATATTCTGTACAGCAAGGTCTGGGGGTGGGACTGAGTAAAGCTTTCATAACTAGATGCCCAACGTGCGGTATCGATTGGGAATTGGATGAAGAAAACATCCCGTTTGCCTTTCAATGCACGGGGTGTGATCACTTCTACGGCATCAACTGGCATCCCGAAAAAACAGGGATGATGCGAATCATAGATATCAACACATTCAAACAATATGAAGGCTATTGTCCTCGGCGGAAAGTTTCGGAAGGATCACGCTGAGACGCAGCTGATATGACGTGGGTAACATTTAAGATTGAATGATAGATTCAAAAAAATGCAGGGATTGCGAAAAGGAGGATATCCATGAATAAAGGATTAGGAAATGAAACATCTTTGGTCTATTCTTATCTGGAACTCAGAAGAATCATTGGGCTCTTGGGGATATTGTTCCCTTTCATCTTGTCGATAGGTGCCCTGATTTTCTTCAACACCGGTCCTCAGAGTTCTGTAAGCGCTTACTACCATACAGGTATGCGCGATGTGTTCGTCGGAATTCTGTTTGCGATCAGCTTCTTCCTGCTTACATATAGGGGTTACGAACGTTCTGATAACCTTGCCGGTAATCTGTGTTGCATATTCGCGATCGGGGTAGCATTATTTCCCTGCACACCAGTTGTCGGAGCCACAAACACTGATCACATAATCGGGTACATTCACCTGGCATTTGCTGCCCTGTTCTTCTTGACGCTGATCTATTTCTCACTTTTCTTGTTTACGAAGACGAATCCGGACAAACCGCCCTCAAGGAGAAAAATACAGAGGAACAGGGTCTACAAAGCTTGCGGTTATGCGATGGCCATTTGCATACTGTTGATCGCTGTCTATATTATTCTACCCGATTCAATAGCCTCGGTTTTTGAACCGCTCAATCCTGTATACTGGCTGGAGGCCTTTGCTGTATTGTTCTTCGGCATTTCGTGGTTCACCAAGGGCGAGGCGATATTGAAGGATGAGCGGTAGCTGAGCGGCGAACAGAGTCGGGTCGAGGCGTTCCGTGGGCTGATTCCTAAAAGGCGTTTTTATCCTTCGAGTAAGCGCAGCGCATCGAGAAGCGAGGTTCGTCTAACACGGTGACTGCGCCGGCCATATCAATTGTAAAGATTCGACCCCGCCCTCCTTTGCATGACCTCGTTTATTCTCCTCTCCCTTGAGGGGAGAGGATGAAGGTGAGGGTGAGGCATTTTTGGTGAGTCACACCGTCTGTCAGTAGTATCTTTATCCTTCGAGTAAGCGCAGCGCATCGAGAAGCAGGGTTTGACTATAACGGCACTTAAACTGCTGTGTGACTTGTGAAGATTTGATGTTATGAAAAAATTGCAACTCTGTGATCATGGTATATACTATGATTTAATGGAGGTGCAATTATGTTA
>JAOUFJ010000045.1 GCA_029858255.1 candidate division WOR-3 bacterium
TCCAACGCCTTCGTAATCGCCGCAGTCAACGCCGTCTTACCATGATCAACATGCCCAATCGTCCCAATGTTAACATGCGGCTTCGTCCGCTCAAACTTCTGCTTCGCCATAATCATCCTCCTTAAACTGCTCTATTTTTATGTAAACATTAATTATATATAAAAACAGAAATAAGTCAATAGTCACACAGGGATATAGCCTAGGCCCATTTGGACCTCGGCTTTGCTGTAAGAGGCAGCCTTAGAATATCTACTCACCAGAATTACATGGTATTATACTCTAAAATCTGAAATTTGTCAATACACAAGTGAACGCACACTAGCTGTGCTGGCATGCAAGCGGGGTATATACTATCGCGTTTAACCAAAATTCGCTTGCTGATTTTGAAGTCCGCCCAAAAACGGGGTATGATTATCCTCGTTCTTTTATGGTCACATCACCTGATTTGGAAGTTATTTCAATTTCCGCAGTTGCCTTATTGAGAATTCCCTTTAACTTATTGTCGCTCTTGATCTCATTCTTTAGCGCGAAGTCGCACGAGATACTGCCGGCATCGCTTTCGATATCTAAATCCGCTTCTTGTTTTTTGTCCAGCTGCAGGGTGACGTCGCCACTGCGCGATCTGATCTTGATCTTCTGAGCTTTTGCGTAATCAAGATTGATATCACCCGATACGAATTCTCCGAACATGCTTCCCGAAAGATTCTTGCCGATGACATCACCGGAAACCGATTCAATTCGGATGGTTCCCTCGACATCGGTAATGCTGATATTTCCTGATATCCCCGCAATTGAGATTTCCGTCTTATGCGGCAAAGAAATACTGACATCGCCGCTCAGTGTTTTGATATACAGTGTTTCATCGTCTTGTTTGATTTTGGCGAAACCGTCCCGCTGTATTTCGATCTTATCGGTACTGTCTCCTTCGATTGTGAGATCACCGCTTATGCCATTGAATGACAATTTCTTCTTCGCAGTATATTGCATTGACTCTTCGCATTGTGGGTCATCGATTGCATTGCCGATCGCCGCACTTATGAACTTCGGTATTCCTTCGATTGAACTCCAGATTTTGAATTTGTTCTTTTTCTCTTTCGATTGGGAGTGCGAAAGTGCTTCAAGCAGACGTTCGGCTTCTTGCGCATTGATCTTCCCATCTTCGAGCATTTTCAGTATCTGCATTCGCTCATTCAATGCACACCTCCACATATTCACCATCTTCATCATCGGTCACCTCGGCCAGTACGAATTTTTCCTCATCACCGAGGCTGTCGATTATGCTGTCGATCATCTCTGGAGTGAATTCGTCGAGCGCGATTTCTTTGCCATGCATGTTCATCTTCATTCCTTCGGGCATTATGCCTTTGAAGGCAGTACCTATTCGCGATGCGAGTTTCAATACGGCTATGGGAATGTTGACTCTGACCTTTGGTTTATCTCTATTGTTCTTGTCATAGACTCTTATTCTGAAAAATCGTTTTTTACCGTGTGCGTCTTTCAGCGCGTCAAGCAGACGGTCTGCTTCTTCGGGTGTTAATTTTCCTTCTGCGACCATATTGAGTATCTTCTTTCTTTCTTCAGACATTATTCCTCCTTCTAACAGATGGTTGAATTTTGTATGGTATTGCCGCCGGTCTGGGTGTGGTTATACCTAATAGGTAGTAAACACCTGGTGTAGAGCCAATTGACCACACAGACGGCCATAACGTACAACCTGTAACTATGTTCAGCATGGGTGTCGTCCTTCTTCACAAAATTGGGTTTGTCAGAGTACAGGATTGATCGTACTTCCCACGAATACCGGTTGCCCCGTCTTCGGCAAGAAATGGGATATTGGTTAGACCGAGAGGGTAGGGCAAGCGATAGTCATCACTACTCTCTACCACAATGTTACCTTTTTGAATCTCATTCAATATTGTCTCAATGTTGACTGACATGTTTCTCCCTATAAAAATTCGTTTTTCGTTGTATGGTTTGGACACGGGCTTGGTTCACGGTTGGCAGTAGATCCATACGACTAAACCTTTGGACCATACTGGCAGCAACAACACACAACAATGTACTTAGGCCTTTGTGCATATTTTATTTCCGCTTCCTCTGTTTCAGTATTGCCACAGCCTCATCTACCGATATCTTACCCTGAGAAAGTGCCTCAAGCGGTTCATGCTCTTCTTCAGCAGCAATCGGGGAGAGATTCAGATTTTTCAATAGGCTGTCGATCTTGGCCTTGATCGTTGGGTAGGAAACACCGAGCAGCTTCTCCATTTCGGTGATGCGTCCCTGGGTTCGCAAGAATATGAGCAAAAATTCATGGTCTTCTTCAGGCAGACGGCAGAATCCACATGATTCGAAGTCCTTTTTGATACGCAGGTCGCATTTTGGGCACCTTAACTCACTTATCACCATTTGTTCACTACATGAAGGGCAATTAAATAATTTAACTTTCATGCCATATTATAATTAAAAAAATCAATTTGTCAAGGGGTAAAATTAAGATATATTAATAAATTGTTACTATCGTTGCGACCGTTAATCTCGCTAATACCGTTGAATAAAGACATTGCGAATTTCGAAATTACTAAAAGACGTTAATATCGCTAATACCGTTATTCCCGTTATTCTCGTTGTAAAAATGCGCCGATTTGATGCAACTCCTCGGTTGTTAAACCGTAACGTTGACCTTTGTGGCCGAAACGGGCCTCGTAACCGTTCAACGTGGCCGATTCGTCGGTATCATTATGGTCGCTCAGATCGTTAGTATCGTTGGACCAAGATTTTTTTGGAATTTGGAATATGAAATTTGAGATTTGTTTGCAGCATGTAATCTGGAAATTCGAATCGGTTTAGAATTTAGCTACTAGTATTTAGGATTTGCGGCATTAGGGATATACCCTCTCCAGCATCCTGGGGAAGGGGATGGTTTCGCGGACGTGTTTTATCCCGCATACCCAGGCTATTGCTCGCTCAATGCCCAGGCCAAATCCGCTGTGCGGACAGGTACCGTATTTTCTCAAGTCTAGATACCACTGGTATGCATCTTCCGGGAGTTTATTTTCCTTGACGCGTCTTAGAATGATGTCGTAATCATCCTCGCGTTGTCCACCACCGATCAATTCACCTACGCCCTCGGGGCCGATCATGTCCACGCTGAGCGAGAGGGTGTCATCATCCGGATCCCGTTTCATATAGAATGCCTTGAGCCCTGCCGGATAATGGTGCACAAATACCGGTCTGTCAAAATTCTCCGATATAATCGTTTCATGCGGTGCACCAAAATCGTCTCCGTATTTGAAATCTTTCTCTTTTGTTCTGATTATTTCGACCGCTTCCTTGTACGTTATGCGCGGAAACGGTTTCTGGATTTTTTCGAGCTTGGTGATGTCTCTCTCCAGTGTTTCGAGTTCTCTACGGCGGTTCTTTAGCATGCGGCCGATGACATACACGGTCATGTCCTCAGCCAGTTCCATTAAACCGTCCAGCTCAAGAAATGCGACCTCCGGTTCGAGCATCCAGAATTCGGTAAGGTGGCGTCTTGTTTTTGATTTCTCGGCGCGGAATGTCGGGCCAAAACAGTAGACCTTACCGAGCGCTCCAATCGTTGCTTCGTTGTACAACTGTCCACTCTGTGCCAGGTAAACCTTCTCGCCGTAGTAGTCCACAGGGAATAGCGTCGTGGTTCCCTCTACCGAAGCGGGAGTCAGAATTGGAGTATCGGCATTGATGAAACCCTGATCGTCAAAGAAATCACGGCACGCCTTGATCAATTCATGCCTGATGCGCATGATGGAATTCTGTTTTTTTGAGCGCAGCCATAGATGCCTGAGTGGTAACAGGTATTCAATCGAATGCTCTTTGGGAGTTATCGGGTAATCCTCGGCGGTTTGGAGTACCTGCAGGTCTTTTGCTATTATTTCATAGCCGCCCGGTGCTCTTTCGTCCTTTCTTACCATGCCCTTTAAAACAATAGATGATTCCTGAGTGATCTTGTCGGCCCGGTCGAACACTTTGTCATCAACCTCACCTTTCGCTATGACCGATTGTATAATACCCGTACCGTCACGAACAAGTATGAAGTGTATCTTACCGCTCGATCTCTTGTTGTAGAGCCAGCCCTTGATGACTACTGCTTGATTTTCGTATTTGCCGATGTCTTCGATGTAGACGTGCATGGGTTATGATATACACAAGAATGATAAAGTCAAGTGTTGTGGGTTGACAGATGTGTGTTTCTGAATATAATATCAGGTTGTGATGGCAAAATGGCGAATCAAGGAGGCAAATGCCAACAATTAATCAACTAATTAGAAAGGGAAGGAAAAAGGTTGGGTCGAAGAGCAAGGCACCGGCACTACAAAGTAATCCACAGCGCCGTGGAGTGTGCACGCGCGTATATACGACGACACCCAAGAAACCGAATTCCGCATTGCGCAAGGTCTGCAAAGTGAGGTTGACGAATGGTTACGAGGTGACATCATATATTCCGGGCGAAGGGCACAATCTTCAGGAACACTCTATCGTGCTCGTGCGAGGTGGTAGGGTCAAGGATCTGCCGGGCGTTCGGTATCATATTGTGCGAGGCAAGTACGACACTGCGGGTGTTGAAGGCAGAAAGAAAAGTCGTTCTCTTTACGGCGTAAAGAGGCCTAAAGAGACACCGGTAACGTCATAGAGGTGGCCCTATGGGAAGAAGACGGAGAGCACAGATAAGAAAGGTACAGCCGGATCCTAAATTTAACAGTATCGTGATCAGCAAGTTCATCAACAATCTGATGTGGGACGGTAAGAGAAGTATTGCGCAAAAGCTTCTGTATGGTGCCCTTGAGCGAATAGAAAAAACAACAAATGAGGACGGGCTTGCTGTTTTCGAAAAAGCCTTGAATAATGTAAAACCGGTTCTCGAGGTGAGGCCGCGTCGTGTTGGGGGAGCAACTTATCAGATACCAATGGAAGTTCGGCCAGCAAGGAAAGAGAGCCTTGCGATTAGATGGTTAATCCAATTTGCTCGTAGCAGGTCTGAATACCGAATGGAAGATCGACTTGCTCAAGAGATCATCGCCGCAAGCCGTAATGAGGGCGGTGCAATAAAGAAGCGAGAAGAAGTACACAGAATGGCAGAAGCGAATCGCGCGTTCGCCCACTTCCGTTGGTAACAATACCCATCTACTGTTTCCCATGAAAGATCTGGAACGAGGGCTGCTCAGAGCATCCAGAATAGTCATCGAAAATTGTCTGGGTATCAGAGCACGTGAAAAGGTTGTTGTCGTAACCGATGAACCGTGCCGGGCGGTTGGCATATCGATCTGGACGGCCCTGCGAAGGAAGCATGATGCGATTTTGATTGAAATGATTCCCCGTAGTATACATGGTGAGGAACCACCAAGTATTGTGTCGGATGCGCTGAGCAAGTGTGATGTTTTCATCATGCCCACCAGTCACTCGTTAACTCATACACAGGCAAGAATCAATGCTAATAAGAATGGCGCCAGGGGTGCAACAATGCCCGGGATTACTGTTGAAATGATGCTGCGAACGTTGAGCGCTGACTATCGGCGCATCGAAAATTTAACCAAAAAAGTCGGTAAGAAGCTGAGTAATGCCAAACGCGCATATGTGGAATCGGACTCCGGAACGAAGTTAGAACTAAGTCTGAGCAAACGCTCTTGTTGCCTTGATACGGGCATCGTAAAACGAAAAGGCGGATTCTCGAATCTCCCCGCTGGTGAGGCTTATATTGCTCCGGTTGAGGACGGGAGTAACGGTACAATAGTCATTGACGGGTCCTTCGCTCCCGTCGGTGCAGTCACCGACCCCGTCACTGTCGAAGTGAAGAATGGTAGGATAACCAGGATGCAGGGTAGCGGAAGAATGAGCAAAATCTTCGGCCAATACGGAAATAAAGAAAAGACTCTCTGTGAATTCGGCATCGGGACTAACTACAAAGCCAGGATAACCGGCAACGTACTTGAGGATGAGAAGGTTTTAGGCACAATACATGTCGCTTTCGGTAACAACCTGGCATTCGGGGGGAAGAACAACGCGCGCATTCACCTTGATGCCGTCATAAGAAGACCCAGCGTTTGGCTTGATGAGAAATTGATAATAAGAAAAGGCAAGTTTTTGATCTAACTCCACTTGTTCGGACTATTTGTTTCTTTTATAATCATAAGTTCCCCAATCAAAGAAGTAACATTTGTCGGCAATGAATCGGTTCCGACGCGGCATCTTCGTGCGGAGGTAGTCTCGAAACCGGGTGAGGAGTATAGCGATCTGGACATGAATTACGATACCGGCCGTATCATCCGTTTGTATCGGTCAAGGGGTTTCTTTGACACTGAGGTTGTTCCCGAAGTAGCAATAGTGAGGGATTCGGTTGCCATTGTATATCGAATAGACGAAGGCAGCAGACCAAGGATCGACAAGATTGTGGTGGATGGTGATAGTTTGCGAAATGTACGAAATTTACTCGCTGTAAGAGTTGGTGATTATTTCATACAATCTAGATTGATAGATACAGAACGAGCAATAGAAGATCACTACAAAGACAGGGGATATCCCTTCGTTGAAGTTGACTATAGTGCTCTTCCTGATTCCGGGATCCTCCTATTCGCTGTAGAAAAAGGCATCCTGCACTATGTCAGGAATATCGAGGTACAGGGTTTGACGAAGACAAATCCCGCCTTGGTGATACGGGAGATTGAATTGGAATCGGGCGACATGTACAGTAAGTCAAGAGTATATGACAGCCAGCGGAGGATTTACGCGCTCGGCTTCTTCAGTACTCTCAAAGTTGAGATGCTAAAGAAACAGCCAGACAGCATTGACCTAATCTTCAATGTTAAGGAACTAAAATCTCGTATCCTGAAGTTTGGCATTGGTGTGACTCTTCCTTTCAGCTTTCTGTTGTCATTCGGTTTCGAGGAATTGAATGTAGCAAATATCGGGCACCGCGTGAATGTCAGTCCGCTCTTCAAGTTCAATATCGAAAAAGAGTGGGAGGCAAGGGTAGAGGCAAGGTATACACTGCCTTATGTCACATCGTTGGGTCTAAAGCTATCCGTGCTGCCGTTCGTTTGGTATGAGGAGATGATCGATTTCACAAGACATACAAGGGGTAACGAATTCCAGGTTGCAAAGGTTTTCACTGAGGAAGTCGCGTTAAGTGTTGCTCACCGGTACAAATATGTTCGAATCAATCCGAAGGTAACCCTACCCGATACTATCAAAGGTGTTACAAACAGCGTCAAAACTCAGTTCTTACTGGACCTCAGGGATGAGTTCTTTGATCCTCACAAGGGTTTATATTTTGTTCCATCGATTGAATATGCAGGGGGCATTTTCGGAGGTGCTAACCACTTCCTTAGACTGGAGAGCGAAGAGCGTGTTTTCTTCCCGTTGCTTGCCAATGCTCTTGCGCTGCGTTTCAAGATCGGCGCTCTTATTCCCACCGATAGCGTCTCGGTTTATGAGGAGTACTTTCTTGGCGGGCAGTACACTCTTCGCGGTTATCCGGAAAGGTCAATTGGGCCGGATTCCATCGGTGATGAGCGATACGGGGATATCCTGCTGAATCTGAATATCGAGTACCGGTTACGGCTGCCAATGAATTTCGGTTTGGTCGGTTTCTTTGATGCCGGATACATCGACAATGAAATCGATTTTAGTGACACCGAATACTTCAAAACTACCGCCGGTGTGGGAATACGTTATTTCACGCCGATCGGACCATTGCGTTTTGATGTTGGTTTCCCATTACAGGAGAAAGGCAGCGAGTTTTATTTCGGCATCTATCACACATTCTGAGTGATATGAAACGATATATCAGACACATCGTTGGACCCATTGCTTTCCTATTGATCCTTGGTGCAACTATTCTATACGTGACTAGTACCAGGTTTGGCGAATTGACGCTCGATGTCCTGGAAATCATAACTGGTTTGAATATTGAATACCGCATGATCAGCGGTAACATACTTCGAGGGTTCCGGATCGACGACTACAGTGTCAGGCTTTCAGAGACCGATAGGATCCAGGGGACTCGTGCGGAAATTCACTACCGGTTCAACCTGTTCATGCTCCAATTACCTAATTTATTCGAGGTCACGCTTTTTGAACCAACAATTACATTACACGAAAAGAAGGGTGACGACAAGGCGGTTGAAAGGTACACTCCTGGTTTGCCAAGAATCAGGCTTGGATTACGGATGAATGTGAAGAACGGCCAAGTTACGTATATGAATCAGCATCTGTACCAGGCAGACGGTATTTCGGGTATTGTCTTCATAGATTTTGTCGGTTCCAAGGTCCATCTAATTGCGAGGAATCTATCACTTTCTTCATCGCAACCTTCGTTGGATATTAAGTCAATGAATCTTGATGCTGATATAAGCGATGAAGGAATAAGGTTGAATTCGTTCAAGCTTAACGGTACCGGCCTCAGCTTGAAGGGCAGTGGGTATTATATTTTCGACCGGCAACATGCCACTTTTGATTTTGAAGAGGCGCAAGTCGATTTTAGCGCCTTGAGGTGGGCGTCGATTCCGGGCATTAAGGGTGAAATGGTGGGCCAGGTCGACTTTGTGGGTAATATCACGTATCGCCAAGGCAGTTTCATACCGCAGATACGCGGGAGCGCTGTTGGTTTCTATCCGTTCGAGAAATTCGGTTTTGAAACTAATGCAACCGTGGATACGATCTGGGCCAATATATTTGACGCTGAACTTCTTAGTGGTACCCTTTTTGCACAGCTAAAGGTCGTTAAGCTCTCCGAAGTCGAGTTCGTTTCGAACTTCAAGGATCTGGATGTCAGCCGATTTGTCAATTCGAAAGAGCCCTTGGTTGTGAACGGATATCTGGCATACAACGCAAATAAATTCGTTGGTTTTGTCAGTTCTCCACTTGAACAAGGTGTGGGTCTTGATTCGATTCTTTGCTACGGGTCGTTTTCGGGCTCCCGGTTATATTTGGATTCACTCTTTGTCCTTGAGGGCACGAGAACTCTACGTGCTCACGGGAATGTGCTGCCCGAGCTTGATCTGCACATCAGTTTTGCTGATTTTGATGTCGCACGTTTTGAGAAATATTTCCCCATCGGCGGCAAATTGAATGGCTCTATCCAGGTTCTGGGTGCTCCTGATGACCTCATGGGGTTGACTGTTAATACGGATCTCCTGGCACAGAATTTGTCTGTACACGGATTCACTGTTGATAATGTGGCAATAAGAAGCACGGATTTTCAGATAGACAAGAAGGAACGAAGACTTTCACTCGTACTGCAGGAACTTCATTACAGGAATTACCGGTTCGAACGAACTGACCTTTCGATAACAGACAGTTCATTCAGATTCATTGCATCAGATAAAGTAGACACGATCTTTGTCGAAGGTGTATTACGCGAGGGATTGCAAGGTACTATCTGCTCTCTGGTTGTCAATTACAATCGGGTTCTGACCAGGAATACGAAAACGATAGAATTCGATGTGACGGAA
>JAOUFJ010000046.1 GCA_029858255.1 candidate division WOR-3 bacterium
ATTTGCGCTTTGTGATTGCTTCGTCGTCCCTCGGCACGCTCGGCACTCCTCGCAATGACCTTGAATGGCTGTAATTTTCGATGATGTACTATATGTTTTTGCTATTTGGATTTGTTTGATACGGCTTTGCCGAATCAAACAGTCCAATTCTGCAGTCTTACATCTTTGAGTTTGACGTTGAACTTCAAACACGGAGTGCGGTCTATTTCAACGCCTTTTTGTTTGGCATCGATCATGAACTCCACCATGCTCTGGTCATCGACATTCAAGTCCCCGAGCGGAATAGACATTTCTCCAACTTTATCAATAACACAGATGAAATTCTTGCCTTCACAAACAGCTAACTCTACATCCTTTGGAGTGAAAAATCTGATACGATACTCGTAAGCAGAGATATCTTCGTACTCAATGTCGAATCTGATATACAGATTTTTATCATCGAAGCCGCAGTAAACCCGCGAGAACAAACCGGCAAACCTGTGCATCGTGCCGCCCATGCGTTTTATATCAACATAGCCGGCATTGTACCATTCGTAGTAATTGGTAACACGACCGTCGATCACCGGACTGATCCTGTCTATCGGCTGGCAGGAAAAAACCTCGGCTTTCTGCTGGATCGGCGAATACAGTTCAACAGGTGGCTCCTCGCCGATCTTCTGATAGATCCATATCGTGTGCTGCCTGAACAATTCATCGAAAACCTGGGTCGTGGCTGAGACATGACCTGAACCAAACCACCAGAACCAATCACTACCCTCGAGCATATACAGACGGTTCCATATTTCTTTGTCCGTAATATCCCTTGCTGTCAATTTCTGCCTTACGTCTTCGATGATCTTCCAGCCAATATGGTCTTCGGGCTGGCCTATCCAGATATTGAAATTTGCGCCGATCCAAGAGCCGGGAAAAAGCGAGGGCAATTCATTCTTGACCCCGTGTTCCTCCAAGAATCCGGACACCGTAGTTGTCGGGATATTCTGCTTGACAAGTTCGCCGTAAAGCGCCTCGAAGAACTGGGTTCCGTCATTTGCATAAGCTTCCCACGCATTCTCACCATCGAGTATCACCGACACAATAAATTTGTCAAAAGAAGGAAGTTGATTGCTGATCCTCTTCATCCTTTCGACAAAATCCTGTGCCGCCTTCTCCTGGTCCCACGCATAGTAAGTAAAACCTATCAAATCAGAGATAATGTGATCCCTGAACACAAAGTTCACGCCATTGTACTTCCACGGTTTATACAGAAGATCCGCATAGTTGGGCACACCCTTATCATTACGGTAGAATGAACGCTTCGTGCTCCGAGCGAGTATTTCTTCATCTGTCGCCACCCAGTTGATGCCCAATTTTGAAAACATCGGCATCAATTCTTCACAAACACTGCCTTCAGATGGCCACATGCCTTTTGGCTTCCGGCCGAAAATATCCTCGAATACTTTTATGCCTTCTGCTATCTGATTCTCAGCATCTTCTGGATGCGCGAACCTTAGAGGAATATTCAGGTTCGGATTCGATACCCTGGCAAGATCACTGTTCACAAGTAAGGGCAAGATCGGATGGTAAAGCGGTGATGTTGTCAGTTCTATTTGCCCTGCATCAAATGCCTTTTTGTACTCGTCGAATATCGAACCCATTATCTTATTCTCAAGTCCGATCAATCTATCCTTGTCTCCATCGCTGAAGTTCTTTCCTTTTTCATACAGGTCCTTGATTTCTTCACGGAATATTGGATCGACCCACACAAGATTTGACCACATCTGCAGATCACGCCACTCAGCAGAAGTGAAGGTTTGGGCTATCGATGGTAATTCGTCCTCAACAATATTCTTGCCGCGTTTAAGTAGCAACGATAGATATCTTGGGTAAGGACCTATCATTTTGTCCCAGTTCGCCAGGAAGAAATCGCGCAGTATCTGGATCTTCTCTTCATCCGAAAGTTCCTCAGGCTTTTTCTTGAACAAGAGGAATTGTTCATCTGTGATCTCACCTGAAATGTAGTCCTTTATTTGCAGTAGCAATGACGGTGTGAAATTGAAGGTCAGCCTGAACTCCGGGAATTTCTGCGCGTTCTTCAACATATCGAGGTAGTCCTTCAGACAATGCAGTCTCACCCACGGTAATGGCAGGATTTTGCCCTGAGGACCCGTATACATCGGCTGGTGGAAATGCCAGATAAAAGCGACCGATATGTTATTATGCATACGCGTGGTCTATGAAGGTTGAGATAACATTGTCACGGCAAATTCTCTGCCGACGGAATGGCCTATTTGTTGAAATAACCCAAATAGAACCGTGCGTCCGCCGCGACATCATTAGGAGGGGGAGGTTCACTATCGACCAGGCCCTGCAGGATCTTCCGGGCTTTCTCGGTATCGCCGAGTAATCCTATGACGCGGCCGTATGCGAGCGTGCCGTAGACCTGCAGCGGCGCATCTTTATCACGCATCAATTTTTCGTAATACTTCGCTGCGAGTTCATAATCTTTCGTACCTTCAGCTGCATTTCCCGCACCCATCAAGGCCGAAGGTCGGAGCAAGTAGTCATTCTTCTCCGCAGCGAGAAATCTATCGAAGAAATCGATCGATTCATCGAACCTGCCTGTGTGATACGTCAGGACACCAAGATAATAAAGGCCGATCTTCCCCGCACGCGTGTTCCCGTACTGTTGAGTCAATTCGGTCAACACACCCTCGGCTTCTTGAATTCTCCCGGTCGACATCAAGCCCAATGCCTGGGTATGGAGTAGGTCAGCCTGAGGATGAGTTTGTTCGCCGCGCGAGATGAAAAATATTACCAACACAACCGCAGCAACAAAAACCACCCCGATGAATATCGATTTTTCACGATGCCGGACAATGTATTTCATCACCTTTTCCATCGTGCTCTGGAACTCGTCTTCTTTGTAATGCCCTCTTTTAATTTGTCTCATGATAAATTCCTTTCACCTTCCGATAATTATCTTTCCCTTCCTGCCCCGCACCTATGCCCGAGAAATCCCGGGCAGGCAATTTCATCCCTCACATTTTGCTGAAACGTTAAGTTAAGTTTCCGCTATCCGCATTATTCACAAAAGCTCGCTCAACTTACCCTTATCGAAACGCCCGAAAAGGTACGGGATCCTCCCGTTTCCTTCTTACCCCGCACCTTTTGAATCCGGCGCTTTGACTTCCTAATAGGCGCGCACTATGTACGGATAGATCTCCGATATCCACCATGTCCGCGCCAGAAAAGATGCGGGATGCTGAATTCTAAAATCGCATTATCCAACAAATGCGAGTAGAATTCGCATACCCCTGACCCGATTCGAACGGGTGGCCTGCGATTTAGGAAACCGCTGCTCTATCCAGCTGAGCTACAGGGGTAATGGGACACACCCTTTGATAACAGATGATAGATAACTATATCCGGTACTGTCATCGGTTATCTCCTGTCCGTTATCAGTAGATTATAGTGATTTTGGATGGTTAGTCAATTGCATAAGGAGTTTAATGGGGACAGGCATAAACTTTTAACACTTCTGGACAAAAAGAGACGTTGGGATCGTTATTATCGCTAATTGCGCTACTAACGTTGGCTCATTGATGTCGCTGATGTAGAATTCGCGATCCGGCGTAAACTTCCGTTTTTCAGCAAGGAAGTGTATGTGTGTCCCCGCTTAATGGGTTCTTTCCACGATGTAGTCGAGCAAATCCATAAGGGACTGGCGCGGCCTACCAGCCGGGAGTTTTGCCAATACACCCTTGCATTTGCGCGTATGCGCCCTTGCTTCTTCCAGTGCATCTTGAATTGCGCCTGACTCACGCACCATTGTGAGGAAAGTACTCAATTCTCTGCGATCCATCTTTCCAGATATGATCCTGTCGATACTTTTGTCATCAGGATGCCGTTCAAGATAACAAATAGCCGGTAAGGTAATCACCCCATCAACCATATCACTGCCTGCTGGTTTGCCCAGCTGGCTCTCGGTTCCGACATAGTCCAGTACGTCATCAACGATCTGATAGGCAATACCGAACTCCCGGCCGAACATACTCAATGATGCGATATCGGTTTTTGTACTACCTGCCAGCAAACCGACCATGTGCGCGGCAGCGGAAAAGAGCGATGCGGTCTTGGCATCAATGCTGCGAAAATAAACATCCCGGGTTTTCTTGTTTTGTCTCGAGTAATGATAGGTGATTTCCGCGGCCGACATCGTGTACAATGCCTCGGCAAACACACCGAGAATATCAGGATTCTCGAGTTCTGCAATCAACGAAACCGACCGTGCGAGAAGATAATCTCCGGCCAGAACTGTGGCGCCCGGCGGCCATAACGCATTAAGCGTCTTATGTCCCCTGCGCAAAAGTGAGTTATCAACGAGGTCATCATGTATCAGAGTCGCGCTGTGTAACACTTCTACGGCTGCAGCAAGAATATGGAGTTTCCGCTTTTGGACTTTGTACAAACTACCGGTCAAAACAACCAGGGCGGATCTCAATCTCTTACCACCGCCAAGTGAATACTCCAGCATGGAACTGAGTGGCACCTGGACGCCAGAGCCGACACCATTTGTTATCGTCTCGATCTTGTTCAGATCTTTGTTTACCGGCGTGAGTATTGTATGCAACCTGTCCTCTGGCATGCTAACCTCTACCATCTTCTGCATGAACAAAACAGCACGGATCCTCAGCAAGATAATCCCCGGTCGAAGCCCATGCCCGGCCCCTGCATCCGCCGCACATTCTGCGATACTGACATTCACCACACTGTCCCTTGAGCAGCCATTCCCGACGCCGTAATTCATTCAAGATTTTTGATCCAGTCCAGATATCCATGAAAGGATTTTCGCGGACATTACCGCAACTCACTTCAATGAATGGACATGGCCAGACCGCGCCATCCGGCTTTATGTAGACAAACCCACGGCCGGCAGAGCAGCCGTGGAACACTTTTTCAGCCATGTACAAAGCCATGCCGCTAGAAATGCGCGCCCGGTTGAGCAGAAAAGGCCAGTATTGAGGACCGGCAACCGGCTCCATTATCGCATTAGTCTGCCCCTGCGCCTGCGCCATGAAATTTGCCAGCCATTCATTGGCGTCCTTTCCCAGAGCCGCTTTCTCGATGCTGCGGCCCCTACCGACCGGCACTAACTGATAGATGAGAAGAATCCCCGTGTCCAGGTCGTCAACGAGCGTCATGAGCCGGTTCAACTGATTCATGTTGTATTCCATTGCTGTAATGTTGATATGCAATAGAATCCCTGCGCCCGTCAGGGCACGCATGCCTTCCACTGCCGCGTCAAAAGAACCGGTCATGCCCCGCACCCTGTCATGTGTTTCTGCGGTGAAGCCATCAAGACTGACCGCCGCTATTACTACACCGTGGTCACGCAAGCGCCGCGCAACCTTATCGTCGATCAGTGTAGCATTGGTTGCAATTGTATTAGTAAATCCCAGTTCCCCGGAATAAGCGAGAAGTTCAAACAGGTCAGGTCGCATCAGAGGCTCGCCACCCGTGAATGCCATCATCCGGAAATTCCCCACACGTGATAGATCGTCCAACAAAAGCTTTGCCTGCTCCGTGGTCAGCTCATCAGCGCCAGGCTCGCCGCCGGCAGTATGACAGTGCACGCAATTCAAGTTACACGCAGTAGTCATCTCCCAGACCGGATGGTCTGGAAAACCAATACAACCCATGCCGCGCGAACCCCCGGCGCCGGGCAGGCACCTGATCCCGTATCTCAAGAACCAACGGGGCAGCTTGCGCCATCGCGTGAGGGTACCGACTGCAAGCGCGCTCGCTGCCTGGCGAAAGATCAAACTCGGCGGCCACCAGTATGGTTTCACCTGACGTTTCGTTCGCGATTTTCTAATGGACGAGGTCATTCCCATATCTCACGTAAATGCTACAATATAGGACGCGGTGGTGCCAAGGTTAACAAGGATATTCACGCCGCAAAGCTTTTCGAGTGTCTGCCTGTTTCCCCAGCGTCCTTGCATGACCAGTACAACGAGTGCCAATGAGACAGCCGCAACCGGTATATAAAGCCACAGTGCTTTCATGGGAACTCTCTGGTTTAACGAGAGAATGAAAGACAATATACCGCCGATGCCAGCGATGCTGTAAACATAAGCACCATGCTTCCTACCCAATCTCACGAGCATATTCGTTTTGCCGGCTGCCATGTCCGCTTCGTAATCAGGATATTCATTGAGCAGAATAACATTGAAAATCGTGAGCCCGATTGGAACCGCCATCCAGTGAACAAGAGGAAGAATACGTCCTGCCTGCAAATAAAAACTCACTGCCAGAGGAAGCCAGCCGTAGCAGAAGGCGATCAAAAACTCTCCCAGTCCGGTGCGCACCCAGCGTATCGGCCGTGCCGAATAGAAGAATCCGGCAAACATCCCTGCCACACCAAATGGTAATGTCCACGGCCCGGTTCTGTATACGAATTGCAGCACGATACCCACGACCAAAGCCAATGACAAGCTCGCAATCGAGGCAGAGAGTGCAACCCGTCTCGGCAGAATTCCTTTTTGAAGAACGCCAGAACCGCCGGCAAATTTGCTCGGTCTGTTCCTTGCCGAAAGAGTATCTTCAACATAATCCCAGTATTCTCCTCCATAATAAGTAGAAAGCATGATCAAAATAACACCGATCGTCCCGAGCATCAGCACCTGGAAATTGAACACTCCTTGAGTTTTGTTTGCGAGCACGGTCCCGAGAATGAATGGCAGAACACCTACCGTGTGAAATGGCGGCCGGGAAAGGGCGAGCCACGCCTGTATTTTAGTCATTCTTTTACACTTTGTTTGACTAATAACCCCGCTATTACGGAAAAAGACTGCCTGCGCGTCAAGCTTCTTTAATTCTCTGAAGCACGATCTTTGTTTCTATTCCGTTGATATTCAATACTTGCGAGACATCACCCTGCTGAGCAGATGCAGATACCTCAACGGCTAGTGTTTCATTCTTAAGATAATCAAGGTTGTCATTTATCGCATCCCTCAATTTGGCATTCGCTTCGTAGAAGATCTTTATCCTGTCGACAAGATCGAAATCGGCTTCCTTGCGCATGAGTTGTATCTTGTGAATGAGTTCTCTGATCAAACCTTCATTCTCCAATTCGCTGGTTATTTCTGTGCGAACAGCGACACCAAATTCATCTTCGGTTGCGACCGACCATCCGGTCTTTTCAACTTTATTTATCTCAACGTCACTGTCCGCTATCTCATATATTTCGCCATCGATCTCACGTTTCAAGAATTTGAATTTTATCAGCTTCTCGATATCCTTCTGGCTCAATGATCTTAACCACTTTGCTCCCTTGTTTATATTCTTGCCTAATTTGGGTCCCAACCGATCGAACAGCGGCGTCACGCTGTATTCGAAAATTCTATTAAGCGCACTCGGACCTGACGAACCAAATTTCTTTATGTTGAGTTCTTCAAGAATGATCGCCTTGTCGTCCTCGGTGAGATTGAGGTCGTCTTTCGGAATACTGACTACTATCTCAGACAATGGCTGCCTGATCTTCATGTTCGCCTTGCTCCGTGCCGAGCGGCCGAGCGATACAATGGTCCTCGTCAGCCTGATCTCCCGCTCAAGACTTTCGTCCACGAGTCGCTTCTCGCTGTCGGGGAAATCACAGAGGTGGATGCTCTCCGGTGCATTTTGATCGACCTGCACAACAAGATTTTGATAGATCTCATCGGTCAGGAAAGGCATGATCGGCGATATCAGTTTGACCAGTTTGACCAGGCACTCGTACAATACAAGATAAGCCGTCGTCTTGTCTTCGTCGCTTTCCGATTTCCAGAACCTCCGGCGGTTGCGCCGCACATACCAGTTCGAAAGGTCATCAAAGTAGTCCTCGGTCGTCCTGGCAACCGATGTTATGTCATATGCCTCGTAGTACGAATCGCATTCCCTGACAAACGAATTCGTGCGTGAGCGTATCCAGCGGTCAAGTTTTGTCAGTTGTTTTTCATCTATCTTCTTGCCAGTTGGATTGAACCCATCAATATTAGCATAGGTCACGAAAAATGAATAGACGTTCCACATAGTAAGCAAAGTACGTTTGATCTCACTGGCGAATCCATAACCGAAATTCAAATTCTGCACCGGATTATGCCGGGCGAACAACCAGCGCATGACATCGGCGCCGACCTTCTCCGCAGCTTCGTCAGACCATATCGCATTACCCTTGCTCTTGTGCATTTCCTGACCATTCTCGTCGCGCAGCGAGGCGTAACCCATGAGCGCCTTGAACGGCGGTTTATTCTCCAGCACCGTGCTCATCGTGAGGATTGCATAAAACCAGTTACGGAACTGCCCTGGAAAACACTCGGTAATGAAATCAGCGGGAAACCACTCGCGCCAGTATGATTTATCAAAAGGGTAGCCATTGGATAAATTGTACATATCATCGGGTGGTCTGATCGTCGAATAAGGAACAATACCCGCATCGAGCCAGGGATTACCAACATCAGGAATACGTGAAGCCATTTCACCGCATTTTTCGCACTTGATCTTAACCTTATCGATCCAGGGACGGTGCGGAGAATTGCCCTCAAACTCCTGCCAACCCTCGACTGCTTTCTCCTTCAATTCATCACGGCTGCCAATCACCGTGAAATGACCGCATTTGCATTTCCAGATCGGCAGCGCAAGACCCCAGTAGCGTTTCTTTGATACACACCAATCAGACATGTTCTTCAGCCAGTCCAGTTCACGGGCGAGACCGAATTCGGGGATCCATTTTTCGACCTTCTTCGCTACCTCTGCGATCTCGTCACGCAGCGCGTCCATAGAAATGAACCACTCGTCGACGAGTCTGAACACGAGCTCGCTGTCGCAGCGCCAGCAAACCGGATACCGGTGGGCATAATCTCCAACCGCATAGAGCATATCGCGTTTCTTTAGATCTTCGATTATTACCTCAGCCACGTCGCCGACGTCCTTGCCCGAAAGACAGTCAAAGCCTTCCATGTAAACGCCCAGTTCATCGAGCGGCGCGATCGTCTTCAGTCCGAATTCTTTTCCGAGCGCAAAATCCTCTTTTCCGCAGCCCGGCGCGATATGAACAAGACCGGTCCCCTCGGTCTCGCTGACCTCTT
>JAOUFJ010000047.1 GCA_029858255.1 candidate division WOR-3 bacterium
ATCCCTGGTGGACCATCGTTAATAACATAGTCGAGTCGCTCCTTGTCTGCTATCTCCTGTGCTGCCTTCCTGATCCTTGTAACCAGTCTGCCTGAGTTTGCTTCAGCAATGCCAAGTTTGGCGTGGACAAACGGACCGTACTTCGTATCAGATACGTACCACTCGCCAGATTCATTTTCCTCCATCGTTATTGCCTTGCTTGGACATACAATACTACATATCGCGCACCCTTCACAAGAGAACTTGTCTATCTCGAACGTTTCGTCAATTGCATTGAAGCGGCAGACATCGATGCATTCTCCACACTCCGTACAAGTAGCTCTGTTTATCTTTGGTGCCTTTCCACTCTTGAAGATGTGCGTTTCTCTGACCTTTGGATTCAACAGGAGATGTAGATCGGCCGCGTCGACATCACAATCGACAAAACAGGCATTGTGCGCCAGTGCAGCAAAAGAAGCGGTCAGAACCGTCTTGCCGGTCCCACCCTTACCGCTTATCACCGTTATCTGTTTCACCTCATCTTTCCTCTGAGCCAACCAGTTCGAACACTCCGCTTCGGTATGTCGTGAGGTATATACGGTTTTATATCAAGTAACGGCGTTCCGTCGAGCATATCGACTCCTCTCACCTTCAGGATATTTCCCCTCCGATTCAGCAACCTCAGTACGCTCAAGCCAAGCTGATTAGGCCTTCTCGGCGCCCTCGTAGAGAACAAACCTCTTTGTTTATCATCCCAGCACGGTTTCAACTTCAATCTATATCCTCTTGATTTATGGAATCTGAATATGACTATAATATGCGAAAATCCTTCGATGTCGCTCAGCCCGGCCGCGTATTCTTTAAAGACTTCTATCCTGCCCACGATTTTTGACCGCGAAAATTGAACTGGTGCATCCGCTTTATTTCTCAGGGGTGTATGTATAATGCCAATTGGTTCAATCTTCATGGATAGATTTCTTGATTGAAGTAAACATCTGTCTGAGATGGTTGCGGTAGGCCGGCTTTGCATCTACCAACGGTATACCTCTTGAATAGGACACTGCGATACTTCTGTCAAACGGTATGCGCATCAGAATGTCGATCTTCTCATTCTTGCAGTACTCTTCAACTTTATTGTCCCCCAGGTTCGCACGATTGATCACGACGCCAAAAGGAATATCTAATTTTCTCACCGCCTCAACCGCCAAGCCCAGATCGTTCAGTCCAAAGGGTGTTGGCTCAGTGACCAGTAAACAGTAATCACTCCCTCTTACTGATTCAATGACCGGACACGAGGTGCCCGGCGGCGCATCAATGATAATATCTTTTTTCTCTGCAATGTTCCTCTTGACCGCTCTGACCAGTGGCGGTGCCATCACCTCACCGACATTCATCTTTCCCTGGATGAATTGCATTTCTCCTACCCGGCCCCTATCAACCTTACCGATTTCTCTGTCGACTTCCCTGATCGCTCTCTGCGGGCACAGCAGAGCACAACCGCCGCATCCGTGGCAAAGATGCGGGAACACGAGCACCCTATCCTTCAACACTGCCAGAGAATTGTATGCACAGATCTCGGCGCACTTGCCACAGTAGTCGCATTTGGATTCATCTACTTCTGGTACCGGTGTCGAGACAATTTCGGATCGCTCCCATCGAACTTTGATAAATAGATGTGCATTCGGTTCTTCCACATCACAATCCAAAAATTGCACGTTACCAACCGCAAGAGCAAGGCTTGTGGCGATCGTCGTCTTCCCTGTTCCTCCCTTTCCGCTGGCAACCGATAGCACCATGGATCTTAAAATCTTAGCATCTGCCTGCCGCACTTCGGGCATGATAGAGAACTACAGGGAATGCCTGCCTGGTGAGGAACCTTTGCCCCGCAACCAGGGCAAACACACTCGCCAGCCGGACCAGCGCCTTGTCCCCGGCGGCCCATGCCTCGTCCCTTGCCAAAACCTTGGTCAGAACGACCACCACGGCCCTGATTCCCAGGGCCCGAACTATCGCCACGTGGCATTGTGTCACCTCCTTTATTGCCGACCTGGTAAACCAAATTTCGAATTGACGCTAGGTTTGTCAGTGGGGCTCAATTCACCACTTGCGTACTTCTCAATCGCTTCTTTAACGGTCCCTGATACCCCAGTGATCACCTCTATTCCTGCGGCCCTCAAGGTTTCGAAAGCATTGGGGCCAACGTTGCCGGTCAGCACCACTCGGGCCTCCCTTTTTGCCACGAGTTGGCCAGATTGAATTCCGGCACCGCCCGTAGCATCGCTATTCGGATTCTCAATTGCTTCGAAATCAAGTGTGTCTTCATCTACGAACAGGAAATACTTGCACCGTCCGAACCGCGGGTCAAGTTGCGAATCGAGATTATCACCTTGTGATGTAACACAAATCTTCATCTTAATTCTCCTTACCTCAGTGCTCTCCCTTATGTTCTTCGGGATGATCGCACTCTGTTTTGCCTAATCCATAACCTTTTCCTGAACCTGGCTTGCAGAGACTTTCACCACCTTCAAGCGTACCCTCTTGTATCTTTTCCAATACGTCTTCTATTTTCCCCGTAATACCTAATATCGCCTGTATTCCGTATTCACTGAAAAAGTTCGTTGCCCGCCTTCCCATACCACCGCATACAATACATTCAACTCCCTTCTCATACAGAAATTGCGGTATGAAGCCGGGTTGATGTCCTGGATTTTGGACTGTTTCCCGTTTTGTAATTTTGCCTTCATTAACATCGACAATTGTAAAAGTCGGGCACCGTCCAAAATGAGCCGACACCAGATCACCGTCTGATGATATTGCTATACGCATAATGATTACTCCTTTTGCGATTTTACACAATCAAGGAATGGGAGCAGAAAGGAATGACAGCCGCTCCCATTCACTCCGCTATTTCTTCTCTTGTGTTTGAGCTTTTTCCAAAGTCCCGATCCGCTCCTGTATTTCCTTAAGCTCGTTCTGCAAGAACTCGGATTGTTCCCTTAACATCGTCATCTCATCACTCGTGCTCAACTCACGCCCGTTAGGATAAGTTGGATACACATAACCACTGTAGTACGGATCGCCGTATGCATACGGAACCCAGCCCGGTCCTGGGCCATACCAATGGCGCCATCCGCGACCAAACCAACCACGGCCTCTGCCAAAACGACGGCCGCGACCACCAACTGGGTTGGCATATCCAGGTGCTGCGTAACCAGCACAATAGCCGGCACCTCTTCCAGTCATTGGCCCGGCTCCAAGAGGACCTGTTCTATCTCCACCTGGCATCTTAAATCACCCCCTTTCAATAGTTATTGAAAATCATTTTCATTAACGGTCAAAAAAAATTTTACCATCATTTTTTTCGGCATTTATCGCATAGTCCATAAAACTGAATAAGATGATTCGTGATCTCGAAGTCGAATTTTCTCTGTAACCCTTTCTCAGTCCGGCTCAGTAATTCGACTTCATCGTCGATAAAATCAGTGTAATCAATGACCCGACCGCAGTTTGTGCAAACAAGATGATGGTGGTGCCGTGAACCTTTGGGGCCTTCAGACAGTTCATATCTTGCCCGCCCATCGCCAAAGTCGAATTTAAAAACGAGGCCCATGTGTACCAGCAATTCAAGGGTGCGATAGACGGTCGTGAGCCCGACATTGGGCTGGATCTTGTGCACGGCAAGATACACCTCTTCAGCGCTCAGGTGCTCTTCGGTACGACTTAGAATATCGAGGATTGCTTCTCGGGCAACCGTGATCCGATAACCGCGACCGCGAAATCTTCCATACCACCAGTGCGGCCCTGGATTACCTCTCCTCACGCGCTCCATCCCATTGGTCTAACAATCCAATCATATTGACTCTTTTAATGATAATGATAACCATTTACATTTACATTATAATCAAAATACCCGGTTTGTCAAGGGTCAAAAGTAAACACCCCCAACCTGCTATATTTTGTTAACTTCTGCAGGTTAACACAAGTTAACACTACCAACCTGCTATATTTTTCTTCTCATCAAAATCCCTGTCACAGCTACCCTGGAAAGTCTGAATGCACGCGCAAGCAAAGCTGGCTTGAAACCATATCGCTCATATAACAGCCTTATTGCATAATGCCTTAAATGTCGTTCTTTTATCCCCTGTGGCTCCAGCAACACCGATCTATCTACGTTCATTATTCTACCCGCATAGTCTATTAGTTCACTGCCTTCCAGGAGCGTAAAATATCGCCTGCTCCAATCAACTGGTCCATCATCGTGAGAAAGCACAAACGCCCGATACTCGCGCAAGCGACTCTCACCCTCACCAAACTGCTCCAATATCACATTGCTTTTTACGAACTCCTTCATCTCGAGACCCATATATGTACGATAACTGGACCAAGGGTAATCAGCTGGATCCTCCACAATTCCGGCTTCCGTCGCTTGGCGATGTATATATCTGGACAACCACTTCCCGTAAACATTAGCTAGTACTAGTTTGTTATTGAACCTCTCACCAAAAACATGTCCAACGCGTTCATTTATTTTGTTGTAATATCGAGCATAATGACCATGTAGGTTCATCATGAATACTGAGATGTTCTTGGACCTATCGTAGATGAATAGATGAACGTGTGACTCCATCAATGCATACGCTAAGATGTCAACATCAAAGCACAAAGCATATTCCTCAAGCATTATCAGATACTTCTGATAATGCTCTACGGATTTGAAGACGGGATGTCGGTCATTTCCCCAAGCATATATGTGATGATAAAGATTCTCGCCGCAAATTCGTGGGATCCAGCCCATAATTCCATCTGTCTATATATATGACAGAAAAAGGGGTATGGAATAAAACAAAAAAGTGAACATCAGAAGTCATAAAAGGGATATAGTGCGAAAAAGTTTCCATATATCTGCTTATTTTGCAGCGAAAGTTAACAAAATATAGCAGGTTGGGGGTTCAGGTTGGGGGTTCGACTAAGCAGAATTCAGATATCTACCTACCACCAACAGCATCTTGACTTAAAAACGATATCGACTACCATGAGTTAGGAGGTCTCCATGATGACAAAAATATCTGTATTGGGAATATCTATCGCGTTCGCCCTGTTCGCCCAAACACCGGTATTCGATCCTCCGGTATATGTTCAGGCGAATGGTGTAAACATAAACGTCGGCTATGGAGGAAACGCATCGCCTTTTGTCATTGATTGGGACGGCGACGGCAAGCAGGACCTATTGCTCGGTCAATTCGATATGGGCAAAGTCCGTTTCTACACCAATATTGGCACACACTACAATCCCACTTTCGGCAACTTCGTATACTTACAGGCCGGTGGTGTGGATATTTCAGTGAGTTATGGCTGATGCCAGGGAGCGACAGTCGCAGTTTGCGACTGGAATGAAGATGGTTATCTTGACCTCATAACGGGCGAGAGATACGGCTATTTTACCCTTTTTCAACGAAGCGCAACCGGGCAGCTAACCAACATGGGCCACATTCAGGCCGATGGCATTGATATTCAGACCGCCAACAATGCATGGCCCTATGTTTGCGATTACAACGATGACGGCAAGAAAGACCTTCTGGTCGGGCAGGAAGGCATATATTCAACCTGCAATGTGTATGTCTACCTGAACGAGGGCACGAATGAAACACCTGCCTTCGGCGATTCAACACCAGTGTTATTCAATGGAAGCCCGACGTCCTACTGGCGGACAGTACCTGTGTTCATAGACCTCGATCTCGATGGGAAGAATGACATAGTTCTTGGCGGATGGTACAGCGACGTCCGATTCTACACGAATGTTGGCACTAATGCAAATCCAGTATTCTCTAACTACATATATCTGGTTTTACCTGACTCGCAAGGCTATTCCAGCGGAAATCCGCCCCGTGTTGCATTCGCGGACTGGGATGGTGACAGCGATCTCGATATGCTCACGTGTGACTACTACGGCTCGGTTTTTCTCCGCGAAAATGTAACATCCCCAGGCATCGTCGAGAATGACAAGAATCCTGCGGCGTCTAATGTGCTTACCGTCACACCAAATCCATTTTCAGATTTGGCCACTATAAACTATCAGCCAGCAGATGATAGAGAGGTCAATTTGACAATCTGCGACATAACCGGCCGAACAGTAAAATCATTTCCGCTAATCACATCTCAGCCATTTGGCTCCATGTCCGTGGCATGGGACGGCAGAGACAATGAACACCGTCGAGTTCCGGATGGTGTCTATCTTATTACGCTCATGACTGGAAGTAGGATCGAAACGAAGAAAGTACTACTTGTTCGGTGATGTCGATTTTGCTTTGAGAGAGCTATCCACATAGTATCGCATTACAACCTTGCTCGCTGAAGGGCGTTTGCACTCTACAAAACCCACTTTTCTGAAGATCTGCGGAAGACCCATGAAACTGGATACCGGGGGAAGCTCTTTGCGCCTCGGAATGGCCGGATAAGCCTCAACTATCTTTGCTCCACGAGAGCCAGCATACTCGACGGCTCTGCGAATGAGCTTTTCACTCACGCCTCTACCATGATACTCTTTGTGTATGAAAAAACATACGATCGACCAGACGGGTTCACTATCCAACCGCTTCAGTACGCGCGAACGTTCCAGGGCAGCATACTGCTCACGCGGAGCGATCGAGCACCATCCGATCGCCGTCTTGACCTTATAAGCAAGTAACCCTGGAATATTGCCCGAATCGACCAGGTGCTTCATTGCCCGGCGATTGCCTGCACCCTGACCTTTTTCAAATTCACGACGGGACAACCTCCACCACATACACCAACAGCCGCCATAAGCACCCTTCTTGCCGAATAATTCGACAAAATCAGACCAAAAAGATGACGTCAACGGCCTGATAATAAGATGATCGACCTTAATTATTCTAGTACTGGAGTTTATGCTCATAACCCGAGTGCCTGCTAGCCTAACCTGCCAATGGAATGGATCATATTATTCCACAGCTACGATATGCTTCCCGCCGGAAATCACAGTGTTGAGTGATACCACTGTGGTCACTTGAGCATTATGATCTTACGGCATTCAGTCTTCCCGTTGCGCCCCAGGGCAAGGAAATAGACGCCGGGCGCAACTGCAGCGCCAACTGCATCTGCACCCTCCCAGCGATGAGAATATACGCCTCTGCGATAACTCCCTGACGCGAGCCGCGCGACATAACGTCCTGCACAATCATAGACAGCAAGGTCGATGGTTTCGAAATCCTTCTCGACCGTGAAACTGATGTCGAATCTATCCCCCGGGTTGGGTTTAACAACAAATAGGAGTAAACTTTCAAATGCTGATAGTTCATCCACTGCAGTACCGGAATCAACCGGGACTGCGAGGGTCGCCAGCACTGCTATTGCCGTCTTGATGACCTCCGCCGCGAATTCGAGATTATTGAACCCGGTTGGTCCGATGGTATCACCAACTGTATGGTAACCTGGACACAGAACGCGCTCGATACCTCCTGTAGAAACATAACCGTGCTGCCAGAAACTCGCATGATCTGAGGAACCGGTCGTGCCCGTGTAGCGTACCGGACGGATCTTCAACTGCGTGTATGTATCTGCAACCGTCTGATAGAAATTACAGGCAAACAGACTGCACCCGGGCACGGCGCTCGTGTACCTCAGCCGCATCGTATCAAGCAGCGGAGCAGTGACATACCCGATCATGTCGTAGCAAAGAGCCGCGATGATCGTATCGTTCTCGCTGCTCGCCTCGGCGGCCAGGTAGTTGCTACCTATCAAACCCTGCTCTTCTGCATTGAAGGCAGCAAACCGTATCGTGCGCTCGAACTCATAGTTACGCATTACGCGCGCCGCCTCGAGAACTGCAGCCACTCCCGATGCGTTGTCATCGGCGCCAGGTGCGTAGCCAGAACTCGGCACATCATCGAGGTGCGCACCGATCAAAACGTAGTTTTGCGTCGCCGGATAGTATGCACCTAATTTGATGCCAACGACATTATCTCCATACAGACTTGAAAAACTGTGACGGTAAACACTATCGCAGTCGTACTGAGCAAGCATATCATTTATATAATTGACAGCAACTATCCTGTTGGAATCGCTCATCGAATACCGCGTATACATACGCTGGAGGGTCAGAACCGTATTCAAGATATTCTCCGGGTCGACATTATTCAGCATCTGCTCAATGAGCGTGTCTCTTGTTACCGGGAGATCCTTGAAATCATAGTAACCGGGATCACGTCTCACAATCGGCGTCAGCGTTAACTGCTGCAATTCTACCTGTAAACGATTCAACAGCGGTACATTGTCCGGCGTCGTAGCAATGAGAACACACTCTTCATAGCGGTCAATGATCCTGCCGAAACGTGCAATATCTTCCAATACCTCACCAAAAGGAAAAACAAAGAAATACAACCTATGCTTCGGATCTTTATCAAGAACGCTATAATCAAGTCCGATATTCTCCAATGCCCGCAGTCCCTCATCATTCGTAACCAACAGCGCATACTCGTCAACCAATTCCACAACTTGCAGGTCCTGTCCTTCACTCGCGTCAATCCTCACAAGATATTCTTCAGCGTATGTAGAGTGTACTGCAAATGACAAACAAAATGCAAAGCAAATCGATACCTTCATAGTTTCTTCCTTATTTGTCCTTCGTTCTTGTGGCCCGCCATGATTCCACAGCCTTGTTGTATCTCCACAGCAACTCCTCGCGGCCGATTTCCGTGGTAATATTTATGCTCAGCTCTAACCTGCCGGCAATGATTTGTGGAAATGCACGATTAACCATCCGGCGTCACCTTTTTCAAAAGCCCACGTGCACCGGATCGGCAACTCGACCGGGTTATCCGCCATTTTTGCCTTCAAGGTCCACAAACATCTGGCCCAGGCCATCTTGCCGTCAGCCGAAACATATATTTTCAGACCGCTCGTAGATATCTTCGTATCCGAAAGTAATTCGT
>JAOUFJ010000048.1 GCA_029858255.1 candidate division WOR-3 bacterium
GGCATTATAAGAAATCGTCTCAAGGTTGAGGCGACCATAGAGAACGCCCGGAGGTTTCTTGAAGTAAAGAAGGAGTTCGGATCTTTTGACAAGTATATCTGGCAATTCGTTGGCGGCAGGCCTGTCAGAAATAGTTGCAGGAAGCTTTCACAATTGCCGGCCCAGACAGAGATATCATGGGCAATGAGCCGGGACCTCAAAAAGCGAGGGTTCCGCTTTGTTGGTCCGACCATCTGCTATGCATTCATGCAGGCAGTGGGGATGGTGAATGATCATACAACAGACTGTTTCAGATATAAGCAGGTGTGAGTAACATGGATATAGGGATAGATAGTCTGTTCTACGAAAGAGTGGTAAAGATTATCAGAAGCATACCAGGCGGGAAGATCGCAACCTACGGGCAGATCGCCGATTACGCAGGGAACCCGAGGGCGGCTCGAGAGGTTGCATATATACTCCATTCAAGCTCTGACAAGGAAAAGTTACCGTGGCACCGTGTCATCAACAGTAAGGGCAGCATATCTTTGAAACGAGGTCGCGGTTACGAATTACAGAAGAAGATGCTGGAAGACGAAGGTGTGGTGTTCGATGATGAGGATCATGTTGATCTATTGCGCTTCCGCTGGCAGCCGTAACCGGACGCTTGTCCAATTGACTAACGGTCAAAATCCCCTATAATTCTTTATGGGTAAGAAGATAAGACGGTATATTCTATCCTGGCTCGTGGTGATAGCGATAGTGATGGTTCTTCGGGCAACCTTTGTTGAAGCGATGGTGATACCCAGCGGTTCAATGGAGAAGACGCTGCTTGTGGGTGACGCAGTGCTAGTTAATAGATTCATATACGGTGTAAAAATCCCTGTGCCATTTACGAACAAGCAGATTCCCATAATACGGGGACGGGATCCGAAGAGAGGAGAGATCATCGCATTTGCATCACCTTTCGAGAACAAGACCGTTGTCAAGAGATGCGTGGCAGTAGCAGGCGACACGGTTGAGGTCGTCAACAAAGCGCTTTACGTGAATGGAGAGTATTTACGCGAGTCTTATGCGCAGCACAGCGACCGGCGCGTTTTTCGAGGCGTCGAGGTTGACAACACCATCTACCAAAATGAATGGGAACAAGGTTCGCTCGGAGATATATTAGGCTTGCAGGTGAGGGATAATTTTGGCCCCGTCGTTGTTCCTGAGGATTGCGTATTTGCCATGGGCGACAACCGCGACACATCCTTTGATTCGCGCTTTTGGGGTCCGCTGCACACAAAGTACCTTAAGGGGTTACCTCTCTTTGTATTCTTCTCTTTTGATCCGGGGCAGGAGGGTGAGAATTTGTTTGATATAATCAAAATCTGGCAGTGGAAGGAGATACGCCTGACAAGGGTCGGTAAGGTCATGTAAGCCGGTAAGTCAATAACGATATTTTCCCGGGGCGGGGTAGCGCTGCGCTACCCCGCCCTTTTCTTTGGATCTTTTGAGACCTTCTATCACGCATTTCCCACTAAACCATTTTGCTGAATTGTTGTCTAATTCGCATAAATCAGTATAATCTGATTTGTCTATAAAATGAGCATGGACGGATTGTGCGAAGGAGATGGAAAATGAAGCAAAGGCAGGACAAAACTCGCTCGGATGGCTCGAAAAATGGAGAGAAATGCTGCAGGGTGGAATCGGTCATTTCGATCGACGACCGAGGTCAGATGATTTTGCCCAAGGAAATAAGGGAAAACGCCGATATTCAGGCTGGCAACAAATTCGCCGTAATATCGTGGGAAAAGAATGGCCGTGTGCTCTGTATTTCACTGATGCGTGTCGAGCAGCTTGCTGATTCATTACGAAGTGTCTTCATTCCACTGATAGAGGAATTTGATGGCAATACTGAAGAAAAAGGAGAAAAAAATGAAGGACAATGAGGTAAGGAAGGTAGTACGCAAGAGCTACGCCAAGACGGCGCAGCGTACATCATGTTGCGGTCCGCAGCCAGCTCAGCAGAGCAGTTGCTGCAGTGACGCAAAGAGCAAAAGCATGGGATATGATGAGCAGGACCTTGGGTCAGTGCCAGAGGGCGCCAATTTAGGTCTTGGCTGCGGTAATCCGGTCGCGATTGCCAGTTTGAAACCCGGTGATGCTGTACTCGATCTGGGCGCGGGTGCTGGGTTTGACTGTTTTCTGGCCGCAAAGAAGGTTGGTCCCGATGGCAGGGTCATTGGCGTTGATATGACACCGGAGATGATCGACAAGGCCAGGGAAAATGCCGAGAAGGGTCATTTCTCCAATGTGGAATTCAGGCTTGGTGAGATTGAGCACCTTCCAGTGGCCGATAATACGGTTGACGTCATCATATCAAACTGTGTCATTAATCTGGCGCCGAATAAACTCGAAGTAATGAAAGAAGCCTACCGCGTGCTCAAACCTGGCGGTCGGATTGCGATATCCGACCTGGCGTTACGTGGCGAGTTGCCGGAAAAGATAAAGGAAAACATGGTGGCTTATGTGAGTTGTGTTGCCGGTGCGATACATATCGACGACTACAAGAGCGCGGTCCGATCGGCTGGATTCAAGAACGTCGAGTTCAAGATCAATCAGGCAGCAAGCTGCGGTGAGCCACAGGATGATGAAGCAGCCAGGAATGCGCTCAAATTGACTACCGACGAATTCAAAACGCTGTCGGATGTTGTTGTTAGCGTTTACATTGAAGCCCGGAAATGATGTTAGGAAGAAACAGATTAGTGCAAGACATATTGTATAGCAAGGAGTAGACTAACATGCTTAAAAATATTGCCAGAAAGATGCCGTGTACGGAGGGTTTCCTTAAATGGGTGCTCCCGCGCGGCATCGTTGTCGGCTTGGCGCTGATTGCGAGCGTTTTTTTCATCGGCTACGCGCCAAGGATCGAGACCGGGGTTGTTGAATACAAAATGGTGACCGGTTGTAGGGAACATTGCTCACACGTTCTGATGCTGAAAACGGCGAGCAAAGCGGTGATGCTTGCGGAGGAAACTAATGATGCTGTGCTTCATGACACCGGTTTCTTTGTCATTGATGAGGAACTGGAGCATAGACTCTCCAGTTCCTACTCGGATATAAGGTACTGTATCTCGGTCAGAATACCAGGGTCTGATAACACAACCTGTTTGGCTGTCCCGCGGGAAATCTTTAACGGCCTCAGAACGAATTCGGTGGTCAGATTTGAGATCCGGGGACGTCGCAGTAATGAGATCAAAAGGATCGTAAATGAGATCGCAGATAACGGGTTCCGTAATGATAGGCACTTTCCTGAATACAATGGGTTAAGACATTTCGTGAACCAGTGAAGCGCCGCGCGATCTGGTATATATGAATGGAGGAAAAATGGCTTTTGCGCTATTGCTTCTGATAACCTCACTGACGGCAAGTGATGGAAAGTCAATCGCCGTGAAGTTCACCGAAAATCCACCGAAGATCGACGGTGTCATAGAAGATTTGTGGCAGCAAGCTGATTCTGCATACGAATTTGTACAATATACCCCCTATGAGAAGACCCCACCGACCGAGAGAACAGTAGTTTATGTTCTGCAGGATGAGGCTAACATATATTTCGCTTTCAGGTGTTATACGGGGAACCGGAAACCTGTATCAAGTCCCACTGGTGAAGAGGACGATATCACCGTGAAGATCGATCCCTTCGGGAGCAAGACGACCGGATACTACTTCTGGGTTTTCGCGAGCGACCAGATCTGGGATGGCTGGCTATTTGACGACGGCCGGTCCAATGATGATTCGTGGGAAGGAGTTTGGTTCCGGGGAATCAGGCTATACGAGGACCGTTACGAGGTGGAAATAAGAATCCCTTACAAATCGATAAGATACAAGAATGATCTCACTGAATGGGGAGTGCAATTCAAGCGCAGAATTCCGTTCACGGGCGAAGCGGATTTCTGGACCGAGGTTCTACAGGCCGAGGGCGATTTGATTTCTAAATGGGGTACTCTGACAGGTGTTAACCCCCGCGTGACCGGTTTTCATTTTGAACTCTATCCTGAAGGTTATCTACGCTACGATAAGAATTTCTTGAGCGATTCTACTCACCTCAAACCCAGTGTAAGTTTGAACCTGAAATGGGACTTGACTTCTCAAATGACGCTGAACGGGACGCTTTATCCTGATTTCGCACATATTGAATCCGATCCTTATACTCTTAATCTTGACCAGTATCCTGTTTACTTACAAGAACGCAGACCTTTCTTCCTTGAAGGAGCTGACATTTTCCGGATGTCTGATTTCGGTCCCGGAAAGGGTTTCTTCCAGCCCTTGAACATATTCTACTCACGCAGGATCGGCAAATCTATCGACGGTGACGCGGTGCCGATTATTGCCGGATTAAAACTCACCAACAAAACTGCGGACTGGAATGCAGGTGCTCTGATCGTCAGGACCGACGATTATGTACCCGATGATTCAGTCATTGAACCGGATAAATGGTTCGGCACGATCAGGGCGAAGCGGCGGGTTTTCAACAACTCAGACATTGGCATACTATTCAGCGGTTCAGTCACTGACAGAGAACATTACAGCTACGCTGCGGGCCTTGATGGGGTATACCGGTCCGGCCGTAATCAATTCATCATACAGGGTGCTGGAAGCAATCGGAATGGAAAGGTAGGCTGGGCATTTTCATCCGGGTATTTTGGCGATGTCGGTATTTTCAGAACGATGGCGGCGGTTGAGGCAGTGCATGATTCGTTTGATGTCGAGGATGTTGGGTTCGTTCCCTGGGTAGGAAGACAGAAGCTTACACTGTATACGGGTCCCTTCATGCAATATGCCAGAGGTCTTGTCAGGACACTTCATGTTGCGGGTGGGATGAAGACAGTAAGGGAAGCAGGACACGGTGACTGGTCAAAGCTGGGCGTAGTGATCATCAGTCCGACATTCCGTAACAACATATCTGCCACTCTGCAACTGCTCGCTGGTCCCTACTACGAAGCCAATGTGGATTACATCCGAAAGGAATTGCTTTTATCATTATCTGGTAATTTCCTTGGGTATTATCTGCAAATCAATTCCAGTCTCGGATACATGTACAATTATTGTCAAGATTATGTAGCCTACCGTAGTTCCACGGGGTTCGCATACAACTTCGCCATCAACCCGTTGATCAACCCGGGTATCAGTGCAAACATGTGGATCGAATGGGATACCCTGAACAATGTTACATCTATCACCCCGCGGTTGCGTCCTAATATTACCTTCTTCTTCAACGGCGACACCAGGATCGAGGTGTTCAGTGAAATGGTATTCAATGCTCCTGATGGTGACTTCGGCAATACGGATCTATGCTCAAACCGTTTTGGCTTCCTCTTTTCATGGCGTTTCCTACCAAAGTCATGGCTCTATGTTGCATTGAATGATTACCGCGCACAGGATGAATATGGTTCATTGGAACACCAGTATCAAATCGGAGCGATCAAGGCAAAATATTTGCTTTACTTTTAGGCTAATTATGTCTAAGATTTTAGGGTGTTCGCCTGATAAAGAACAGATGAGGTGAAATATGAATGAACAGGATAAAGAAAAGATCAACAATATCATCAAAGGCCGAAAGTACGCGCATGACTATTTGAAAGCAAGAAGATCCAGGACATATGAGGCGTTTCTCGAAATGGAGAAAGCGGCGTTTTCCTGCGGAGCACTCGAAAGGAAATTCAAGGAGATGATCGCCATCGGTATATCAGTGGTGGTAAATTGCGAGTCATGCATGCAGTGTCACATACGGGAAGCATTGAATGCGGGTGCAACAGAAGAACAGGTCCTTGAAGCGATCGAGGTCGGCATGGAAATGGGTGGCGGACCGGCCACGGTGACAAGCCGTTTCGCCATTAGCGTTCTCGAATATTACACGAGGAAAGATAGGTCTGGATCATCTGTTTAAAGACCAAGGAGTACTGAATATGAATGATGTTCAGATTCGTCGTGCGGTCGTTGACGACGAGGCACGGATACGGGAACTGCTCAGAGAATCTCAACTGCCATTCGAAGATGTTGGAAAACACCTTGTTAACTTTCTTGTAGCAGAGCATAATAATGCCGTCGTCGGCGCTGTCGGTCTGGAAGTATACGGCGAGATAGCACTTCTCCGGTCGCTCGCCGTCAAGGCTTCACACAAGAACAAAGGTATTGGCAGGAAACTATACGATGGGATTATCGCGTATGCCCGGCTCAAAGGTGTCAATAGATTTTATCTTTTAACCACAACGGCCGATCAACTTTTCCGCAAATTGGGTTTTATTGATGTCGATCGAAATAGATTACCAGATGAGATCCGCATGACAGATGAATTCAGGAGGCTGTGCCCGGAGACTGCAATCTGTATGGCTAAGGACATCGACAAGGATATCTATTACGTGCCGAAAAGCATGCAGGATCTCGCCGAGAGTGTCCCTGGAGCCAGAATGCTGGCTGTTCCCCTGGAGAGGGCGATGCTCACTTATTTTGAGGTTGCCCCGGGCACAAAGTTCGAGAGACACAAGCACGAGAGCGAGCAGATAACCTTCGTCATTGAAGGGGAACTTTTCTTCGAAATAGATGGCCGTGTTGTACGTGTAGGACCTGGCGAAGTCATCGCCATCCCCTCGAACGCGCCTCATGCTGCATACGCGGAGAACGAACATGTGCGCGCGGTCGATGCATGGTCTCCAGTCCGGATAGACTTTATTCAAAAAACATGAAAGGGCAGGTATTTTATGAAAAAAGTTGTTGAGGGAAACATATTGAATCCATTGCCAGTAGCGCTTGTAGGTACATTGATTAACGGGCGGCCAAATTATGCAGTAATAGGGTATATGTCGCCATTTGATTTTGGGAAACATGTTTTTTTCAGTCTTTATAAGAAGCGTTATACTAGAATCGGTATTCAGGAAAACAAGACATTCAGCGTGAATATACCGTCAGAAGAAATGATAAAAGAAGTTGTGATCTGCGGCAGCAAGTCCGGCCGGGATGTCGATAAATCGCAGCTCTTTCACAATTTTTATGGTGATCTCGAAACGGCGCCGATGATAAGAGAGTGTCCTCTGAATATGGAGTGTAGTGTTACCGAGATGCTCGATTACGATCCGAATGAAGGGATAATTGGCAGAGTGGTTAAATCTTATGTTGATCCAGAGTTTGCGATTGATGGCACTATCGATATGCAGAGCGTCAAGCTGATAGCGTGGACAACGGGCGGTGATTTCGCCTATTACAGACTCGGCGAGAAAATAACGCTGCCGCAAGATGAAACTAAGTGAACATGAAAATTCTTACATGTCATTGCGATGAGTCCCGCGTTTCCCGAGTCAAGACGAGAGGAGCTTGTCGAAGGGCGACGAAACAATCTCGCCCTGCGCGAATATATTGACAGCAATTTCTGAGCGCATAGAATAAGAGAAAAGTATAGAAACAAAACACATAAAAAAGGGAGGCTACAGGGATGGATAGTGAAGCGATCATATGCCAGAGTTGTGGTATGCATATGCAGAAAGATGAAGATTTCGGTTCTAATGCCGACGGCACAAAGAACGGTGAGTATTGCTGTTTCTGCTTCAAAGATGGTGGTTTCACCGACGAGGGGATTACTATGGAGCAAAAGATAGATAAATTAGTGGAGCTTGCCGTATCGCATATGCAGATACCGGAGGAAAAAGCCCGTGCGATGGCCGAAGAGATCATCCCTAAGTTAGACAGATGGCGCCAGGAATGAGTTGTCAGGCGGAAAAAATTCATGAACGATAAATACGGACGGATTCTCACCGAAATAAGAAAGCCAACAGAGAAGACTATGATGACAACGCTGGGAACGCGGGCAAGTTCACTCTGGAAAAAACTTAGAACATTTCTAAAGGTGAATTACGATCATGTGCCTGTGTTGCTCTTCGGGGGACAGAAATACGGCTGGTGCTTCAAATACAGACGAAAAAATAAGACACTCTGCGTGTTGTTTCCAGAATCGAAAGCATTCACTGTTCTTGTGACTTTGGGAAAGAAGGAAATCGCCCAATTCCAGGAACGTTATGATGATTTTAATGAAGGCACCCGAATGCTGTTTACTTCAGCACATCAGTATCATGACGGAAAATGGTTGTACAAGCGAGTATTGAACAAAAGTGATTTGAGAGATGTTATTTCTCTCATCCGAATAAAGAGAACGGAAAAGACAAAGGGTTCTCAGTCATGAAGCACGTTGAGGTTGTGACTGACGAGGATGTCGCAGTAGTCAAATTGTCGCGAAAGACAACCAACGCGATAGATCTTGAATTGATACATGAACTTTTCAATTATCTGAAAGCCGCAAAGAATGATACAGAAATATCGGGTCTGGTATTAACGAGCGCGAACGAGAAGTTTTTCTCCATAGGTTTTGATATCCCTGGATTGATCAACCTGGAAGAGAAGGATTTTTCGGAATTCTACCATGCATTCAATCAGCTCTGCATTGAAATGTATACGTTTCCCAAGCCGGTAGTGGCTGCGATCACCGGACACGCCGTTGCCGGTGGCTGCATCCTTACAATATGCTGTGACTATCGGTTCATTTCTGAAGGCAAGAAACTAATGGGGCTCAACGAGATCAAGCTCGGCGTGCCGCTGCCATATCCTGCGGATTGCATACTGAGACAGATCGTTGATGACCGCAGCGTGCGTAAGATCCTGGATACCGGTGATTTCTTTCCGCCCGCAGAGACGCTCAAAATGGGTCTCGTGGATGAAGTGATGCCACTTCAACAAGTTCTGCCGACATCGATGGGAAAAATCAAATCAATCGTCTCTTTTTCGCTGGAGGCTTTTCGAATGATCAAACAGAACCGTACCGAAAAGGTTGCAGCTCAGATCCAGGCAGAATTGACA
>JAOUFJ010000049.1 GCA_029858255.1 candidate division WOR-3 bacterium
AGAAGACATCGCTTCGACGACATCGGCAACCGCGAGTATTTGCGATTCGAGCATAATATTCCCGGTCTTAAGGCCGCGCGGGTAGCCTGAACCGTCGAGGCGCTCGTGATGCTGGAGCACCACATCTGCGATCGGCCAGGGGAACTCGATCGTCTTGAGGATATCATAGCCGACGCTCGGGTGGGTCTTGACGAGCGCGAATTCCGAAACGGTCAGCTTGCTCGGACGGCTGAGGATCTCCGCGGGAACGTAGATCTTGCCGATATCATGGATCAGCGCCGCCACCTGGATACCGCGGATCCACTCTTCAGGCAAATACATCTCCTTGGCAATTTCCTGGGCAAGCGCGGCAACCCTGAGCTGATGGCCGGTCGTGTAAGGGTCTCTCGCTTCCTGGATCTTAGCCATTGCCTGAAGCGTATTCTGAATTGTCTTCTCCAGTTTCACCAGGCTCTGCTGTAATTCGTCCTCCATTTGCTTGCGGTCAGTGATATTGCGCACCGAGACAAGGTTCGCGTCCTCGCTCCGGTATGCTATTCTCGTCACCGCAAATTCGCAATACCGGATGTCGCCGTGCTTTGTTACAATACGCACGTCATACGCCCTGGGAACATCCTCGCCCATTTTTCTGCGCAGGTCGATCTCCTTTACCTTGTCGCGGTCATTGGGATAGATGATCTTCCACGGGCTCGTGTCGTAGAGTTCTTCTTTCGAGTAATCCGTTATCTTGCAGAGCTGATCATTGACGAAAAGGAAACTGTTGTTTGCGTAAATGAAAATACCGTCACTACTGTGCTCAACAAGGGTCCGGTATTTTTCTTCGCTCTCCTCGAGCGCAACCAGCAATCGTTCCCGCTCGGTGACATCGCGGCAGACATTAGTGATCGCCACGATCTTACCTTCTTTGTATATCGCGGTGCCCGTGACTTCCATAATACTATAGCGTCCCTCGGCCCGGTTGAAACGCATCTTGTTAACGACGACATGGTTCTTTGCGCCCGTGCATAACTGCTCGCTGTCTTTCTTGATCAACTTAATATCATCTTCAAAGACAATATCGAGCTCGATGAAATTGCGGCCGATTAGGTCGTCCCTGCGTTTGCCGGTGAAATCACAGGCGATCTTGTTCACGTCGAGCAGCTTGAAATTAAGATCATAAGTAAAGATAGCGTTACCCGCGTATTCGTACAGCAGTCGGTAACGCTCCTTGCTTTCGCGCAATGCCTCATCCGCGTATTTCCGCTCGGTGATATCTTCCATGCTGCCCTGGAAGTAGTGCGTCTGGCCGTCGGGGTCGACCACGCCGCGGGCATTATCATTAACCCATAACACAGACCCGTCGCGCCTGCGCATCAGGCATTCGAAATTCCGGACAAAACCATCCTGCTCAATAGTATTCAACCATCTCGCGAAGTCTTCGGGGCTGAAGTGGAGGTCGGCAAGGTTCATCTTCATCATTGCATCGCGGTCCGGGTAGCCGAACATTTGAACAAGAACCGGATTGGCTTCCAGTATCTTGCCGTCCGGCGCCGCGCTGTACAAACCCACCGGCACATCCTCGAAAAGTGTCCGGTAACGCTCCTCTGCCCTCTCCTTTTCCTTGCGCTCGACCCGGCGGTCAACGACCGACCGCACCGCCGCGGGCAAACGCACGAAGTGCTTGGGCGATTTGATAACGTAGTCGTCGAGCCCGGCCTTCATCGCATCGACCGCTATCTCCTCATTGCCGGTGCCGGTGAACATGATCACCGGGCAGTCGGGCCTGATCTCTTTCACCTTATGCAGAACTTCCAAACCGTCGATCCAATGCACCTTGTAGTCGGTTATCACCAGATCGAACCTGCCCTCTGCCAGGGCTACGTCGAATTCCTCGAAGCTCCTTATCTGCTTCAGGTTGAGGAACGGAAACTCAAGGGACAGCGCGCGTACGGTAAGTGCCCGGTCATCAGGATTATCATCGATAACGAGTATCGTTCTCAGATTATTCTTAATGCTGTCTTTTGGCTGTTCGTCCTTAGTCATTGCCTACTTCCGCCCTTTTGTTAAATATCATCCAATAGTTATTCAACGTCTTCACCATCTCGACCAGCGCGTCGAACGTCACCGGTTTGACAAGATATGAATTCGCGCCAAGGTCGTAAGCGCGGTTAATATCAGAAGACTCGCTGGAAGCAGTGAGCACGACGACCGGCAATCTCTTGAGCGTCTGCTGCTGGCGCAGCCACTCGAGCACCTCATGACCTGATTTGCGCGGCAGTTTAAGATCGAGAAGTATGAGCACGGGCAAAGGACGCTCGATATATGGTTCGCGACCTGCCAGATATGATATGGCTTGCTCGCCGTCGTTCAATACTATGATCGGATTCGCGATCTTCACCTTCTGGAACGCACGCTTGATTAGGAGCACATCGTTGTGGTCGTCTTCGACCAGAAGGATCGTGTGGTTGTTCGCGGTCATCAGAATCCTTTCGCGCGCAGTTCGACCCAGAATTTGCTGCCCCTGCCCGGAGCCGAGTCGACGCCCGCCTTGCCGCCCATGCGTTCCAAACCTTTTTTCACGATCGCGAGACCCACGCCAGTGCCGGGATACGCATCCATGCCCTGAAGGCGTTCGAAGATACGGAAGATACGGTCGTGGTATTCCGGAGCAATCCCAATACCGGCATCCTCAACCCATAACCTGACCCTGCTGCTTAATGTCTCGGCCCAGATGTTTACTTTCGGTTTCACATCGGGTTCGACGAATTTTATCGCGTTGGACAACAGATTCGATAATACCTGGACGAGTGTAGCATGATCGCCCATGACCTCAGGCAAGGGACGCTCCACCCTGATCTGAGCATCCATCTTCTGTATGTCTGAACTTAATTGGTGCATCACCTCACCAAGCACGCCATCCAGGCTGACCGCGTTCGGTTTCAATGCCGAGCGGCTGAGCCGGCTGTATGCAAGCAGGTCCTGGATCAATATATCCATGTGCTGGGCCGCGGAAACGACCCTGTGTGCGTAATCCCTGCCTGTCTCGTCCAGCTTCTCGGCATAATCCTCAAGCAGAGCGCTGGCAAAACCTTCCATCGCCCTGAGCGGCGCGCGCAGGTCATGCGAAACCGAGTATGCGAAAGATTCGAGTTCCTTGTTCGCGGCTTCGAGCTGGTCGGTCCGCTGCGCGACAAATGCCTCAAGATGCTTGCGGTATTTCCTGAATTCTTCTTCGGCGCGCTTGCGCTCGCTGATGTTCCGCACAATTCCCTGCACAACCTTCTCGCCGTTGACGGCGAAAGTGCTTGCCGATACCTCAGCCGGGAAGGGCTCGCCGTTCTTTCTCTTTAAATCTATTTCGAAGACCGTCGCGCCGTCGCTAACGAGCGATTCGAGGGCGCTGCGATACTTGCTCTCTTCCGTAGCATTGACGAGGTCTGCCATGCTGATCGACATGATCTCGGACTGGTCATAACCAAAGAGTAACAGGAGTTTCTTGTTCACATCGATTATCCTGCCGTTCAGATCCTGAATGAAAATTGCATCGTTCGAATTCTGAAAGAGATTGTAGTACTTCTGCTCATTCTCTTTTGTTTTGTTGTATTCTTCCTTCAAATGGCTGCCGTTGTTACTGGCGACCACGGTCCGGCGTAGGTCTAATAATTCTTTCAGGAGTTGTTCTTTTGATTTTTCTTCGTCTTTCATATTTTCATATTGAAACAGGACGAAAAATTTTTCCCACTCTTGTGCGCGACAGGAAGCTGCGGTTTCACATACGTTCCGATAGATTTCGACAGATGCGAAATTATCGCAATTCTCATTCTTTTCTTAAATATACATACCAACGTGTAAATGTCAATAGCTCAGTTCACGCATTACTTTAACTATACCGGTTTCCTTCAACGGGGACACAAAAATGACATGCGGGGAATCGCGCCTTTACTTACCCAATAGGAGAAAACCACCTTAAAATCCGGCGTATGAATCGAGCATCGCAAACCACCAATCCAAGCATGTGAAAAAAGTACGGAAACAAAAGCAAGCTGGTTGGTGGGGTTTTCTTATTCCTTATATTTGCCAGACAAAACCTGGTTTTCTACCAGTTTTTTCTCTGATTTCGTTACCTAGTTTTTGCAGTTCCACAAGCTCGTGTATTTTTCGGCTGAACGACCTCCTGGCTCTATGTTTATGAAATCTGCGCTTAGCTTTGAAAATCTTTTTGCTCTTGTATTTGATGCTTTTACTTACCATGTAATTTAATGAATTGCTTATATCTTTTAGTTAGATTGTGCCTTCTCAAAATCCCATTCAATCTTCGTTTATCAACCTTCGCCTGATCCAACAGCATAATGATTCTCTCTTTGTCCTTGGGCCTGAAAACCTGCAGCATTATTGCTAAGAGGTGTTCTGCACTGAGCACCCTGGTGTTTACTCCCTTGAATTTTGTTTTTCGCGCACACTCAACTGCTTCTCTTGATAATTTATCGTATACTGGGAAGAACTGAACAGGAATGCCTTCGATGACAATATGCCCTTCCTGTTTCTTATAACCCTTTCTTGTCAGATATTGGTATATCGGTTTCAATATTTCTAATCCTTTTGGCTCTGTTTTGTAGGTGAAGAATATATCAAGATCGTATGTGAGAATTGTCTCTATATAATAAATTGCTCCTACGCCGCCCGCGATCGCGTAATTTTCAATAATGCCGTCTTCTTTCAATTCATTTATTATCGCCAGCGTCTTCTTCACGAACTATTGTAGTAAGAATGCATGAAAAAGTCAACAAAAAATCTACACATGATTTAGCGATGTCTACCTAACAGTCCGCAACAGGTACCGGTGGAACATCGTGGGAATAACGTTGGAGGATGATCTCGGTGTTAGCGATATTAACGGGATTAACGATAATAACGAACAAAACGAGTTTCTCTTATTAAGAAGTTTAAAAGTGTATGCCTGTCCCCCGAAATTTCAAAACGGGCAACATACTAGGGACATTGTCAAAAGTAAACACTCTATACCAGGATGCTCTACTGTACGAAATTTGTTGTGGAATTTCACCCGAGAAAGCTAATGAAAGTTAACAAAATATAGCAGGTTGGTGCTTGTCTATTGTAGAGTAAAGATTATTGGAATTGCTATCCAAACACGCACTGGTTTACCATCATGTTTTGCCGGTCTGAACTTAGCTTTTCTTGCTGCCTCGAGCGCTGGCTCATCAAGTATTGTACCTGCTGTTTTCAGAATCCTAGCATTTAAGACATCACCACTCGTATCAATCAACACTTCAACCACGATGTCACAGAACTCGCCATGCTGTCCTTTTGGATACAGCGCCTTCGGAATACTGAGCAGCTCTGGTTTTTCGTCTACTTCGTGATATTTATAAGTATCCGGTTCAATGACCTGTGGTTCTTGGTGTTCTTGACGGACATTTTTGCCCCTTCCATGTTTTGACAACATAAGAATTGTAATTAATACGATAGTGATCATCAAGGCTATCACCAATGCTTTTGACGACTTGGGAATAAGCCCGAACAATCTACGATTTTGCAGCGTCCCTTCTCCTTGCTGATTCATTATAATAGTAACGAAAGATAGGTCAAGAGGGTCTGGGATTGCCCAGTCGTCCTGTGTGCATTGTGGGGTTGAATCTTCACAAATCACAATTTACGGTTCTCGAAATTATTTCACTAACACTCCCGATATGATGGTGGCTTTTTGCGAATATCCAAAAGTGAACGTAAATATCACGGACGTCTGTACGGTACAAAATATGTTATGTAATTCCAGGAAAAAACGCCGATGAAAGTTAACAAAATATAGCAGGTTGGAGGTTGTGTTTAAAAGTGTATGCCTGTCCCCCGAGTTTATGTTCAGGTGTTGCCATACTTGACACCTCGATGGATAACTCTATACTGACACACAGATTGTATGCAGAAGAAGACTGTAGTCCCCAGTATCTTGTTATTGCCACTCTTGCTCTATTCCTCAGAGATATCCCTTGCTGAGAAGCCTAAATCCTCGACAACAGGTGTCTTATTGTCTATTGGATCTACTGTCGTTCCGGTCGGTCTTGGGTGTTTAATCTACGGAGCAGCCGCGTCGAAAGGAAATGATACTTTTATGTGGTGCGGCGGATTGCTCGCTGCAAGCGGCGCAATACTGGGTCCTGATGCCGGACATTTCTACGCTCAGCAGTGGTCAAAAGGAGGCGAACGCGCAGGCATCAGATTTACCATCGGGCTCGCAATGATGTTGTCAGCAAGTTATCTTGTTGTCGGTGGAATAGCAGGTTCGCTCGGGGCTTCAACTTCAGAAGATGGAACAGCACACGACCTGAGTTATTCTATATTAATACTGAGCACAGCTGCTTATGTCGGATACACGGTGTGGGATATTGCCACAGTTCCGGGATCAGTGCGGGAATACAACAGTTCAATCACAAAAAGTGACCAACTGAATTTTTGCCCATATTTGGATGTGCCCAACGGAAAATACGGCTTGTCACTGGTCTACAATTTCTAGAAAGAAACGTCATCCAGCATGCGGGATCCTCGTTACTCTACTGTCATTGCGAGGCTTGCGTCGCAAGGCGAAGCAATCTCACCCTTCTCGATTCGCTCCGCTCACTCGCTTGTCCTGCTAGCCGAAGGTTTCGAGCGTAGAGAGAAAAAGTCCCAATTCTGTTTGGGTAACCTCGTTAGCGGAAGAATAATGCCAACACCACCAATGGGATTGACGATACTACCGGGTGCGGCGCAAACAACTATCTAAATGGTATTTGTTTTTGTGCGAAGGTTCGAAAAGTAAACAGCATGTGTCGGGAATCTGTCATGCAATAAAATTGTCATGAAATTTCAGGCGATACCGCCGCCAAAAGTTAACAAAATATAGCAGGTTGGTGGTTTCCTGATGCCGGCCTTGACAGGAGATTGCTTCGGTTGGTTTTACCAACCTCGCAATGACAGACCATATTGTCATCGCGAGCCCAGCTCAAGCGGGAGTGGCGATCTCAATTTATTATGTCGACTTACTACCTCATCTTAATAATCTTCTCACAGGAAACCTGCTGCAAAGCAGGATGTTCGAACCGGATGAAATAAACACCTAGAGGGACCTGATTGCCGCTATCGTCATCGCCGTGCCAGGTGACACTTGATCCGTGATGAAAGGATTTGACTACCCGTCCACTAACGTCGTAGATCTTTACAACCGGATTCTGTAGCTGGTATTCAGTGCCCAGAATCGAGTATCGTATCTCAACCTGGTGAGTGAACGGGTTAGGAGTGATTTCCAGTGTGCCTAAGGAGATGTTGGCTCCAGTGTCCTCTTCTATTCCCACCTGATACTCGTAGATCTTCGTCTCATTATTACCGGAAATTATCACTTCCGATAACCCGTTGCCGTCAACATCATATACTCGCACACTCGAACCGCTGGCGTTGCCCGGTAAGGTTTCCCATACGTAAAAAGAATCATTACCTGCGGCTTTGATGATGTGCACGGTTTGTCTACCTTCCAGAGCAATTTCCGGGATACTATCACCATCCACATCGCCGACGTCTGAATAACCACCGTAATAATCACCACCCCATAGCGTGAACGTCTTTATGATCTCATAGGTATTATCACCGGTCGCCTCAAAGATGAAGGCATGGATCTCGGCACTTGGAATCACATATCCCTTGACGACAAATTCCAGTTTACCATCACCATCCGCGTCAGGGACAGTAAAACAATCTCGAATATTACCCATTGATAATTGGCCCTCATCAACTTTTTCATATGTGTTATTCGCAGGACTTTCATAGACCCAATACCATTCATTACCTCCGGCAAATACGCATTCAACACAATCATCTCCGTCAAAATCGCCAAAAGCATGTGTTGCTGCTGGTGCTTCCAACCCTAATGTGTCCGGATTATCAACAAAGATCAATTCGTAATTATTATCCCCCACTGATTCATAAATGCCGATATCGCCAAACGGTGTAGCTCTATTCTTCACGATTTCTGGCAGATTGTCTTGATCAATGTCATACACTGAAATCGGCAGCACCAGCGGTGGGCCAACAGTATCCCGCCACACCTCTTGGGTTGGATAGGAAGAAGAATCAGGGGATTCGAAGATCATTATGCCTTCGGCCCAAGAAGGAGTCTCAACATGAAATTGAAGTGCTAGATCATATAAACCATCGTTATCAAAATCACCTGAATCCCACAGTAAATCCCCACCAACAAGCGGAATTGAGTCAACATGCCACGTACCGGGCAGCTGGAGCTCGTATACATAAATATATGGTGGCCAACTGCCATACGTCGTGAAGGCAAATTCCATATGTTCATCACGATCCATATCTGCAATCTGAACAATGGTATTGCCAAAACCACTCACCCCCTGAGGCAAATACCATTTCTCAACGAAATTGCTGAGCAGTAATGGAAGTATCAAGAGAATCGTCATTTCCCTCTTTGA